>NZ_QEWA01000035.1:0-135467 GCF_003390775.1 Thermobacillus sp.
AAGTAACAACTCACCTGTATCTGAACGCCATCGTTCTGCTTGCATCTGCAGTAGCCGCATCTCGCTTGGCAAAAGCGGTCGCTTAAAAACGAGCGTTTCCCGAAAATTCTGCAGGTCTGCCCATTTTTATGACCAATAAACTCCAATTACACATTTTTAAACGTTAAAGCCAGGAATTAACTTCTGCTAGTTGAGGACTCCCTATGAAGCTGGCTTCAAAACGAAATTATGCAAAAGGCTCAGTTTAAATAATAAAGGGTTGTTCCCTTAAGGAGTGTCCACTTTTCAGTCTAACAGCATACCTCCCAAACATCACGATCCCGTGGACCGGTAGTGCCTTACCCCGACGCGCCATACCGCAAGACACGGCGCGAGGAACAGCAGCGAGGCGAGCGGCATGGCCATGTACAGCAGGTCCGGGCCGTCCGTCCGGTCGAGGATGTAGAGCAGCGGCAAATAGCTGACGGCGCCGAACGGGATGATAAAGGTGAAGAAACGCGTGACCCATTTGGCATAGATGTCGAGGGGATACTGCGCCATCTCGCGCCCGCCGTCCGTGAAGATGTTCGCGACTTCCAGCGCCTGCACCGTCCAGAAACAGAATGTGGCCGCGAGGATGTAGATGCCGCTGAAGACGGCCACCCCGCCGAATATCATGAGGATCAGCGTGATGATTTTCGCCGGCGTCCATTGGACGGAAAGCCCCGATACCGCGATCCCGAGGACGACCGCACTCTGCAGCATCCGGCCGAAACGGGTGAATTCGAAATTGGAGCCGAGCACCTGGATAACCGTGCCGCGCGGCCGGACGAGCAGCCGGTCGAAGTCGCCACGCACAATCAGGTTCGAGAACGCGTCGAAGCCGCGCACGAAGCATTCCGACACCGAGAACGCCATATGGATGACGCCGAAGCAGAGCGCCGCTTCGTGGAACGTCCATCCGGGCAGCTTGCCGAACCGTTCGAACAGGAAATAGATGCCGGCGAATACGGTGAACGGCACGAAGAACTGGCCGGCGCAGAGCAGCCAGAACGATGTCCGGTACTGCAATTGCGATTTGAACAGAATGGACATGTATTTGAAATAGAGGCGCATATCCCGAATCATCCTCCCTGCACGACGACGCGCCGGAGCGCCCGCCCCATCAGCCATTGTCCGGCAGCGGCGAGCACCGCAAGCCAGATCATCTGGATTCCGATTCCCGCAATTGCCTCCTGCACGCCGATATGGCCGGTGTACACCCGGAACGGAAAGTCGACCGTCCAGCGGAAAGGCAGGAGACCCGCGATCGTCTGCATCCAGCCCGGCATCAGCGGTACCGGCACGATCATCCCCGCGAAAAACTCACCCGCCACCGCGATCATGAGCACCGAACCGACCGGCGACATCGTCCAGAAGACGGAGATGTAAACCAACATCGAGATGGCCGCGACGAGCAGGAGGCCGGAAAGCAGCGCCAGGGTGAACAATAGAAACGCGGCCGGCGACGTCGGAAGCGGCATCCGGTACGGTTCCGGCAGGATGAAGACGACAAGCGCGACGGGCAGGCAACGAAGCGAAGCGGACGAAAGGCGCGCCGCCAGCAGCTTGGCGTACCAGATCGGATAAAGCCGCCAAGGCCGGCACAGTTCATACGCGATGTTGCCGCCGGTGATCAGTTCGAACAGCTCGCCGTCGAACTGCCAGAGCACGATCAGCGCGAAGAACATTTGCTGCAGCCAGACGTAGGCGACCACTTCCTTCAGCGACATCGGCTGCGCCGCGCCGTTATGCGTGTAGAAGGCAACATACACCATGATGAAGATGAGGCCGAAGAACAGCTGCGTCAGAATGCCGGCCGCGGCGGCCGCCCGATACTGAAGGCCGGTCAGGAACCGCATTTTCAAAAGGGACAGCGGCGCATTCATACGCAATGCTCCTTGTACAGTTGCAGAATCAATTCGTCAACAGGCGGCGATCCGATCTCGACATCGGCCAGTTCGCCTCCGGCCGAAAGCCGATTGATCAGATCGGTGATGTCGATCCGATCGGAGTCGAAGGTGTAGACCGCCCGTCCGGACGACCAGGACAGGCACTGCACGCCCGGCACGTCGATCGGGCTGGCGCCCGCCTTGTAGTCGACCGTGATCGTCTTCTGTGTGCCGTAGCGGCTGCGCAGTTCGGACAAGCTGCCGTCGTAGAGCAGCGTTCCCTTGCCGATCATCAGGATGCGGCCGGCCAGCGCCTCGATGTCGTGCATATCGTGGGTCGTCAGGATGACGGTCACGCCGCGTTCCCGGTTGATCGCCTTGATGAAGTTTCGGACCGCGATCTTGCTCTCGGCATCGAGGCCGATCGTCGGCTCGTCAAGGAACAGGATCGCCGGGTCATGCAGCAGCGAAGCGGCAATCTCGCAGCGCATCCGCTGGCCGAGACTGAGCTGCCGCACCGGCGTGCAGAGGATGTCGGCGAGGCTTAACATTTCGGTCAGCATGTCGAGATTTTTTCTGTAGATGCCGGGCGGAATGGCATAGATGTCGCGCAGCAGCTCGAACGAGTCGATGACCGGCACATCCCACCAGAGCTGCGACCGCTGGCCGAACACGACGCCGATGTGCCGGACGTAGCGGACGCGGTCTTTCCAGGGCGTGTAGCCCATGATGGAGCTGGATCCCGCATCCGGCACGAGCACGCCGCTCATGATTTTGATCGTCGTCGACTTGCCGGCGCCGTTCGGGCCGATGTAGCCGACGATCTCGCCTTCGCGGACGGTGAACGAGATGTCCCGCAGCGCCTCCACGATCGTATGCTCGCGGACGAAGAGCGCCTTGACCGCTTCCGCGAACCCCGCCGATCGCTTCGCCACTTTGAACGACTTGCCGATGCCCTGCATAGTAATGAGACTCAAGTTTTCACCCCTTTGGATCTGTTTGGTCCCCAAATTGCAGAAAAAAATATATCCAAAGGAGAAAGAAAAGTATAGACTTATAAAAAATGATGAGTTATAATACTATCATAAGGAGCGGAAAACGCACCCTTACTTTAATACTGTCAAAAACGGAATTCCGGCACAGGTTGTGCCGGATTTTTTGCTGCTGCCGGGGCGCGCGGCGCTTGCCGGCGGGGACGCAGCTGGCAGGCTCCGGTTTGTCAAGTGCAGGGCATCCGCCGTGCAAGCGGCCGGCAACATCTGCAGACCGCGCCGCCCGCCAATAATAAATGCCGCGCTCAACGCGGCATCTGTCTCACACGACGCAGATACTCCGTGACATGCTCATCTTCCCTCCGGTTATAGGCGAAGCCGCAGCGCTCCGCCACCGCCGCCGCGGCGGCCCGGAACAGATCCGCCATCTCGAACAGCGCGTTCCAGATCCGGTCGTAATCGCCGTCCGGATACGTGCGCACCAGCTGTTCCCACATGGCGGGGTGTCGCTCGCCATTCTTCTATTGTACAATAACGTCAAAAAATGGGGGCGATATGCTTGAAGATGGCATTTATCCTGTTCGACGGCATGACCTCGCTGGACTGGATCGGTTTTTTCGAGGCGGCAACCCAACTTCGGCTGATGGAAGGCGGCGAAAACGTGTCATGGGATTTCTGCGCCGTGAAGGAAGAAGTCGCCGACGACCGGGGCATCACGTACCGCGTCAACAAGGTCCGGCCGGATCTGTCCGGGTACGATCTCGTCTTCGCGCCGGGCGGAATGGCCACGAGAACGCTCCGGCACGATGACGATTTTGTCGGATGGATCCGGACGGCGGAATCGGCCAAGTGGAAGATTTCCGTCTGTACGGGCGCCCTGCTGCTCGGCGCGGCGGGATTTTTGCAGGGAAAAAGGGCAACGACGAACGCATCCGCTTATGATCTGTTGGCGCCGTACTGCGGTGAAGTCGTGAAGGCGCGGGTGGTCAGAGACGGCCATGTGATCACGGGCGGCGGCGTTTCTTCCTCCATCGATCTGGGCCTCTATGTCGTTGAACAACTGACGGGCGCCGAAGCGGTGAGGAACGTGCAGCGCCGCATGGACTATCCTTATTACCGCGGAGCGCAAGGGTCGGATATCTACACGGCCGAACCTTGACAAAGGAGCAGCCGGCCGCCAAAAAAAACTGCGGGAGCCTTACTCCCGCAGCTTCAGTCCGTTCCCGATTTCCTCAACCGGCAGGAACAGCGGCCGTTCCTGGCCGTGCGGCGTGTCGGGATGGTGCGTGCTGATCCACAATTGCCCCTGAAAATCGCGGAACAGACTCGAGTGCCCTGCGTTGCGGTCAAGGAGCAGCCGGTCGTCGTGCGTCCAGGGTCCCTCGATCCTGCCGCTTGCAGAGCGGGCAATCGCGACCGTATAGCCGCCCAGCCCCGCGTCGCCGTAGTTCGGCACCGAATAGCTCGACCAGAGCAGAATGAGCTCCCCGTTCCGGGCCTTGTACAGAAACGGCGCGTCGGTCAGATAACCCTGCTTCTCGATGCGCGGATCGCCGAACAGCCGGATCCATTTCATCTCCGCCGCGTTCAGGATCGTCACCGGTTCGCCGCAGGACGCCTTCAGATCGCGGGTCAGCCGCAGCGCCTTGATCTTGCCTTCGTAAATTTCCGTCCACTCGTGGCAGAACACGATCCAGCGCTGCCCTTCATCGTCTTCGTAGAATGTGCCATCGAGGCATTCGCAACCCGGCAGGGTCACGGGACCATCGCTGTGCGGCCGGTAGGGCCCCGCCGGATGGTCGGCAACGAGAATGCCCGTCCCGCGGTTTTCGCCGATGCCGCCCTTGAACGAGGCGAACATATAGAACCTGCCGTCCACCTCGAACACTTCCGGCGCCCAATAATGCCGGACGCCCCAGAACCCTCTCGGCGGCTGAAACGCGACGTACGGCCCGGTCCAGCTCCGCAAATCCTCGCTGACGTACACTTCAAAGATCGGATCCTTGTCCCCGCAGCCGTCCGCAAATGTCGTGCCGAACAGATAATACTTCTTCTCGGCGGCATACGGAAACACGAACGGATCGCGCATATGGATGCCGCTCACGTCCACCGTCCGGATTGTTCGAAAACCGGTCTGCATCCGTTTGAGCACCCCTTTCCCCGTCTGGATTCAACTCATGTCTGCTCCCGCAGGACGCCCGGATGCCACATCGCGTTGATCCGACGGATTTGCTCCGGATCGCACTTCGGCTTGCGGTCGTAGGTAAGCAGCCCGTTCACTTCCTGCTCCACGTCGGTGAGCTGGGTGTAGCAGAATCCGTGAAGCACTTTGGATGCGTAGACCGCCTCCATGATCCGGCGATACTCCCGGACGAACTCCTCCTCGCTGCCGGCGGACGTATATCCCCATCCTTGCTCATCGGAGACCCGGTAGGCGATGCCGCCGAACTCGGTCAGCATGATCGGCTCGCCTTCGTGCGTGAACCCGCCCGCGTAGATGGCGCGCCGGCCGGGCTGCGACCGCAGAATCTCTTCCTTCGTCGACAGCGACGCCTTGAAATATTCGTATTTGTCCATCTCATCCGGCTGGCCGTGGTTGTAATTGTGAACGGCGCAAATATCGGTCTTCGTCAGCTCCCAGCCGTCGTTGGAGACGACCAGCCGCGTCGGGTCCAGCGAATGGATCAGACTGTACATCGCCAGGCTGTGGAACTGCTGCTGCCTGCTGCTGCGGATATCCGGCACGCCCCAGCTTTCGTTGAGCGGCACCCACGCCACGATGCACGGGTGGTTGAAGTCGCGCTCCACGATCTCGATCCACTCCCGCGTCAGACGCGCCGCCGCGTCCGTGGAGAAGGAAGGCGCCGACGCGCATTCGCCCCATACGAGGAAGCCCAGCCGGTCCGCCCAATAGAGAAAACGCGGATCCTCCACCTTCTGGTGCTTGCGGCAGCCGTTGAAGCCCATCGCCTTCGCCAGCTCGATGTCCCGCTTGAAATCTTCGTCGCTCGGCGCGGTGAGCAGGCCGTCCGGCCAATAGCCCTGATCGAGCACGAGCTTCTGATAGTACGGCTTGTTGTTCAGGTACACCATGCCGCGTTCGGTGTGGATCTTGCGCATGCCGAAATACGATTCGACCTCATCGACCGCCCGGCCGTTCTGCCTCAGCGTGAGCTTCACGTCGAACAGGTTCGGATTTTCCGGCGTCCACGTCCAGCCGTCATGGTGGACCGCCGTGCGGAAGATGTTCCGGTTTATCAGATGATACGACCGCTTCACATAAGGCTCGTGGATCACGATCTGATCCGTAACGACCGTCCGGCCTTTGAACGAAATTTCGATTTCGAGCGTTGCGCCCGCCGCGGCGCGCGTCGTCTCGAACTCCGCGATCACGTCGCCGCGGTCCAGGTCCGGCTGGAACTTCACCCGGGCGAGATGCGCGTCGGATACAGCCTCCAGCCACACCGTCTGCCAGATGCCCGTCGTCGGCGTGTACCAGATGGCGTCCGGCTTCTCCAGCCAGAATTGCTTGCCGCGCGGAATCGTCTCGTCCGTCGAAGGATCTTCCACGCGCACGGCCACCTGCTCTTCCTCCCAGGTCAGCGCGTCCGTGATGTCAAAATGAAACGGCGTATGCCCGCCTTCATGCATCCCCACATACTGACCGTTCACATATACCCACGCGCGGTAATCGACGGCGCCGAAATGGAGCAGGACGCGCTTGCCCTTCCAGGCCGCGTCAGCCTTGAACCCGCGCTTGTACCACACCCAATCGTGGAACGAAGGATCATGAATGCCGCTCAGTTTCGACTGGTAGGCGAACGGCACCTCGATGCGGCGGGAAAGCTGGTGGTCCGGGCGGAACCATTTTTCCTTCACCCCGATGTCCGCGTCGTCGAAATCAAATTGCCATGTGCCGTTGAGATTCTGCCACTCTTTCCGGACAAACTGCGGTCTCGGATATTCGTTGCGGCGTGCCATCATACCACTCCTGATTCCATTTGGTGTCTGTATCTTGCTTCATTTCTCCCGTACGAAGGGTCCCGGCTGCGGCGCCGTTCCCGGTTCCTGCAGATGCACGGTCGGCCAGCCGTCCTCCCAGATGAGCGGATCAATCATCATCGGCCGCCGGGTCGCCCCCGTGAGCAGCGTGGGATCGTCCGCATCGATCGCGTGGTAGACGATCCAGTCGCTTCCCGCGTCGTCGGTGACGACGGCGTTGTGCCCGGGACCGACGAACTGCCTTCCTTCCGGATCCGGAACCGCGTTCGCCGCCAGTATGGTTGTGCCTCCGCCCGTCAGCAAATCCCGGCCGTCCCGGTCCGCGAACGGACCACGGATCGATTCGGCCCGCCCGATCTTGACGTGATAGGAACTGAATGCTCCCTCGCAGCAGGAGCCGACGGAGCCGAAGAAAAAGTAATAGCCGCCGCGTTTGACGATATACGGCGCTTCATATTGGTTGTCCGCGATCTGAAACTTCTCGCCCACCGTGCTCAGGCCGTCCGCGGACAGTTCGATGCCGTAAATGCCGTGGAAACTGCCCCAGATCAGGTACGGCGTCCCGTCGTCATCCCGAAAATAGAAGGGGTCGATCGAATTGGCGACGCCGATCGACTCGCTCGTGAACAGCACCCCGTGGTCGGTGAACGACCCGTCCGGTCTGTCGGCCGTGGCCACGCCGATGCCCGGACTCGGGTCTCCCCAGGTGGAGTACGAGTAGTACAGGTAATATTTACCGGTATCCTCGTGAAAAGAAATGTCCGGCGCCCACAGCCAGCCTTCGTCCTTCCAATCCGGCTTCACCTCGAACGCGTCCCGCACGAACTCCCATTCGGTCAGGTTGCGCGACCGGATGATCGGCACCAGGTGCGCGGTGCCGTCGTCCCAGGTGTCCTCCGTGCCGTAGGCGTAAAACCAGCCGTCCTCCCCCCGGATGACGGAAGGGTCGGCCAGCACCGGCTCGAACACCGGGTTTTGATAGGGCGCCGGCGGGGTCTGGGCCTTCTCGGCTGCCTGCGGCTTCACCGCAAGCCGGACGCCGATCGCGGCCGCGGCGGCCAGCACCGCGCACACGGCGATCCACGGCCATCTTGTTCGCATTGCGATTGCCATCCCGTCCTCCCCCGTCCGTCATTTGATGCCCGAATGAATGATGCCCTTCACGATCGACTTCTGGGCGAGCAGGAAGACGATCAGGATCGGCAGCGTGGCGATCACCGACAGCGCCATCAGCTTGTTCGGGTAGTTCACATAGCTGCCGTGGGTCATGACCGCGATTCCCGCCGTCAGCGTGAGCATGTCTTCGTCCCCGCCGGAAACGTAATACGGCCAGATGTAGTCGTTGAAAATACCCATGAACGTAATGACGGCGAGGGTCCACAGAATCGATTTCGAGGCGGGCAGAAACATCCGGACGAAAATCTGCCATTTGTTCGCCCCGTCCATATACGCCGCTTCCTCGATTTCCGCCGGATACCCGAGGAAGAACTGGTAGAGCAGGAACACCCCGAACACGCCGGCGGTGGCGGGAAGGAAGAACGCGGCGTACGTGCCGATCAGGTGCAAATCCTGGAACAAAATATACTGCGGCACGAACCAGACAATCCCCGGGATCATCATCGTGCTCAGGAACAACGAGATCAGCGCCTTGCGAAACGGCACGTCAAGCCGCGCCAGACCGTACGCCGCCAGCGCGTCGATCGTCAGCACGAGCACGGTCCCGACGGTGGACACGATCAGCGAGTTGAAGATCCAGCGGATAATGGGCACGTCCAGATCGCCGCCCCTCAGCGCCTCGATGTAGTTGATCATCGTCGGTTCCTTCGGAATGAAGCTGAGATCGGGCAGGAACGCCTCGATGTCGGTTTTCAGCGAAATGGTAACCATCCAGATCAGCGGCACGATAAACATGACGCCGATCGCCGTCGCCAGCAGGATCAGCAGCGAACCGCGAATCTTCGCGCTCATCGCTCAACCCCTCCTTCCCGACAGGAGACGGTAGATGACCGTCGAGATGACCAGCATGATGAGCCCGAGCAGAATGGCCATCGCGGACGCCGCGCCGCCCTGATGCTGTCCGTATGCCACGGCAAAAATATTCATCAAGAGCACCGTCGTCTCGTAGCCCGGTCCTCCGCGGGTCATCAGGAACGGCTGCGCGAACACGTTAAACGAGGCGATGACGGTCATGATGAGCACCACCGTGCTGATGTTGCGGATCGAAGGGAGCGTGATGTGGATCAGCCGCTGCCAGCCGTTCGCGCCGTCCAGCCTCGCCGCTTCGTACAACTCCTCGGGCACCTCGTTCAGACCGTTGATGAAAATGATCATGTTGAACCCGACCGTCCACCAGATCGTGCAAAAGACGAGCGCAATCCACACCCACGGCGTATCGTTCAGCCAGCCGATGTGCGGACCCGCAAAGCCCAGCCTGTCGAGCAGGATGTTGAGGAACCCCGTGTCCGTATCGAACACCCGCATCCAGATCGTCGCCATGACCGTCGCCGAGATCGCGTAGGGCATGAAGAAGATCGTCCGGTAAAGGCCCCGGACCCGGGACGACAGCGCGTTCACGAGCAGCGCGAGCGCCAGCCCGACGACCACGAGGAACGGAACGGAGTAAAGCACGAACTTGAACGTTCCGGTCAATCCGCGCACGAACTGGTCGTGAATGTACGTGTCCGGCGTGAAGATGTTCTTGTAGTTTTCCAGGCCGATGAACTCGCGTGAGCCGAGCATATCGTAATCCTGGAAACTGAGCACGATGCCCGAAACGAGCGGATACAGCAGAAACACGGCAAAGCAAAGGAAATAGGGGAGGACAAATAAACTGGAGGTCAATTTCGATTTCCAGCTGCCCCGCATCCGATCCACCACCCCTTGTCAATGACAGGGCGGGTATTGCTACCCGCCCGCTCAAGCGCACGAACGTCCATCATTGTTTTTTGGCTTCTGCCGCCTGAAGCGCTTTCTTCTGCGCTTCGTCAAGCGCCTTCTGCGGTTCCGCCTTGCCCAGCAGCGTCAGGTTGACCTGCGTCCACAGCTCGCCGACAATCGAACCCCAGTCCGGGATCGGCGGCGCGAAATGCACATAGTCGAACTCCTTCGCCACTTCCGTTTGCTGCTGCGTGAGCTGCTGGAATTCGGGGCTTGCGAGCACCTGTTTCGACGCGACGGCCTGGCCGGACTCCGCCCAGTCGAGCGAGTGGCCCGCCACATATTTCAGGAAGTCGCCGATCCCTTCCAGCTTGGCGGCATCGGTCTGTTCTTTCGGCACGACGAACGTATGGGAACCCCCGAAGACGCCCGGCTGGTCGAAGAACACCGGAACCGGCGCGACACCGTAGTTGATGCCTGCTTTGTCCCATTGGTCCTTCATCCACGGACCGTTGAACTGGATCGCGTTCTTGCCTTGCAGGAACAGCTTCACTTCGCCGTCCTGGGCCACGTTCTCGGGCGAAACTTTGTGTTCGAAAATAAGGCTCTTCAGGAACGCCAGCGCATCCACCGCTTCCGGCGAGTTCAGATTCGGGTTGCCTTCGGCGTCCACCAGATCCGCGCCCTGCTGATAGATGAGCGACGGGAAGATGAACTGCTGCGGCCAAAGCGTCGGCACGGCGTAACCCCATTGCCCTTTCGACGGATCGGTCAGCTTCTTCGCGGCCTCCAGGAATTCTTCCCGGTTGGTCGGCGGATGCTCGATGCCGGCTTCCGCGAACAGATCCTTGTTGTAATACATGATCAGCGGATGGATGTCGAGCGGGATGCCCCACCATTTGCCGTCAATGGTGGCGTAATTGACGGCCGCTTCGACATAGTCTTCCTTCTTGATGCCGGCCTTGGCGGCCAGATCATCCATCGGCTGCAGCAAATCTTTGCCTGCGTAGGTCGGGATGGCGTCCAGGTGCATGATCATGAGGTCCGGCATGTTTTTCTTCGTGCCGAACGCGTTGTCAAGCAGCTTGTAGTAGTCGCCGTTCGGCTGGATCTGGAATTTGACCTGGTAGCTGTCGGACTGCTCGTTGTAAGCGTCCACGATTTTCTTCATGAACGGGCCGTCGGGACCGGAGAACGGCGACCAGAACACCAGCTCCGTCTTGCCCTTGGGAGCGGAAGTGTCGGACGGCTTGGACGAATTCGAAGAGCCCGTCTGGTTATTGTCCTGGGTTTGGGATTGGGAATCAGACTTCCCGGAACCGCAGGCCGTCAGCGCCAGGACAAGACATGCCGCCAGGGCGAAATGCAGCCATTTCAAACGCTTCACGTCGAATCATCCCCCGAGTTTTGGTTTTGTCTGACATAATCCAGTTTCAATCGCAGGTCCGTCTCATAATTGCCGAACTTCCGTCCGAACAGATTCATGCCGCCGTCGTTCACGGCGTCGGGTTTGATCCCGATGCGGACCGTCAGGTAAGGCAGATCATCCAGTTCCAGTTCGTCGATCGTCAGACCGGAAATATGCCTGCCGTCGATGAAGGAGCCTTCGGAATTGACGCGCCACGTTTTCAGAAGTCCGTATTGCGTGTTTTCAACCCCCCACCACTCCGGTGTGAGCATACCCCTCTCGCCTCCGAAATCGCCGGGACTCGTCCAGGTTCCCACCTCCTTTCCATTGATCCACAGCGTGATATCTGAAGGCCAATCCCTTTTGTGGAGCGGCGCTTCCGAACAGATTTCCATGGACAGTTCCAGATGGCGGGTGACCGCCCCCCGCGGAACCCGGTTCGGGAACCGGTATTCCAGATAGCCGCGGCGGAACCAGATCAATTGCGCCTGAATCCGTTCCGGTTCGAAGAACGCGCGGGGGTCATCCATTTCCCCGATGATGGAATGTTCGCTCAAGATGCCGCATGGGGCGGATACCTGTGAATCGACAAACTGGCCGATCGGAAGCGACACTTCCACGCTCGATTCCGAAGGCTCGGACCTGACGTGCGTAAGGTCGACCACAATCCGGCTGTACACGGCCGAACAGAGCTTCTGCGTGCCGCGGGTGCCGGGCACCATCTCGGTCTGGATCAGCCCGGCTTCCTCCAGCTTCCGGATGTTGATCGCCGCGGTCGAAGCGGGAAGGCCGAACATCTCGGCGATCTCCACAACGTTCTTAGGCTGCCCGAGCAGCGCCTTGAAGATCTCCACGCGCAAGTCGGTTGAAAGCGCCTTCGCGATATGAATGAATTCATCAAGATTTGTTGTCAGAATGCGGTTCAGCTTTTCCTGGCTGGAATCGTCCCGTTCGATTTTCATCGGTTTCCCCTCTTTTCTTCAATTTGCGACAATAAAAATTGTACCATACTCGAAAAGAGGTTGTTTAGAACAAATATTATTGTTTGTAATCGCTTTTAATTATAATTTGGGACAATTATTTTTGCAATATACAATTCATTTGTCCACTAAAAAAGATTTGAAACAATATTTATTGTTGCAAATGAAGATTCTGACAATTTCATCATTGACCCTCCCCGTTCGCCGGCGATATCCTTTTAAAAAAATGTTCTCCCTGCACCGAACCAACCCGATCCGGGCGACACTTGTATCCATGAAAGGCAGGTGAAGCCGCGTGGCAAACCTTGATGTTCCGGCAACGGCGGGTGCGGCGCTGGAGCGCAGCCATCTGGAGAAACTGTACTATTTCGCCTTGCGGAAGACGGGCAGCCGCCACGAAGCGGAAGATCTCGCGCAGGAGATCGCCGTGCAGGCGCTCGCGAGCCTCGCCGGCGGCAGCCGTCCGGCCGACTTCGACCGGTGGCTCTGGGCGGTGGCGCGCAACCGCTATGCCCGCTGGGCGAAGGAGCGGCGCAGGCGCTCGGCCGACGTCCATGACGAACGCGTCCTGTCCGCGCAGACCGACGACAGCCCTTCCGCCGAAGCCTCGCTCGTCCGGGCCGGCGAGATCGCAGCGCTTCGGCGCGAACTGGCACTGCTGACGGCGGAATACCGCGACATCGTCGTCGCCTACTATTTCGCGGGCGAGCGGATCGCGGACATCGCGGCGCGGCTCGGCGTGCCGGAAGGCACGGTCAAGCGGCGGCTTCACGATTGCCGGAAGACTATCCGGGAGGGGATCGAGATGGCCAGGGAGACGGGCGTGCGGAGCTTCAAAGCCGAGCAGGTGGATTTCAGCAAGAGCGGAGCGAACGGACGGGACGGCTCGCCGTGGAGCCTGATCAACCGGCTTATTCCGAAGAACATTCTGCTCGCGGCATACCGGAACCCAATGACGCTGGAGGAATTGTCCCTCGAGCTCGGAGTCGCCATGCCGTACATGGAAGAAGAGGTGCGGCTGCTCACGGAAGGGACGCTGCTCAGGGAAGTGGCGAAAGGCAGGTACGAGACGGATTTCATCATTCTGGACAAGGACACGCGGCTTGCCATTTTCCGCAAGCTGGAGGAGACCGGGCGGACGTTCGCCCCGCTGCTCATCGAACTGCTCGATGCGGCGATAGAGGATGTGCAGCGGGCCATCGGACAAAGGTTCGAACGCGGGTTCCTGCTCTGGACGCTGATTCCGCTGGCGGTGGACAGCATCGCCGCCGAAACACACCGCGGCGGCGGCGTGCCGGATTATCATGCCTACACCCTCCGTCCGCACGGCGGCCGATGGGAAATCGTCGGATACGAGAAGTGCGACTTGCCGTACAACCTGTTCATCGGCCACAACGGCAGCGGAGAAGGCCGCGGCATCATGTTTCATTACAAGCTCGGGCTGCCCGGCCTGTGGGACCGCGCGGGCGAACTGAACCATTTCGAGACGCGCGTCCTCGCTGACGCCATCCGCGCAGGCGCCGCGCAGGAAAACCTGAGCCGCGTCGAAGCCGGCGTGATCCGCAATCTGATCGAACGCGGCTTTCTCGCCGACCATCCGGAGCGGATCATCCCGAACTTCCCCGTGTTCCGGCGCGAACATAGGGAAGCGCTTCGCTCGTACAAGGAGCATCCCGCCTATATCAGGCTGCTGGACATCATGAACGGGCTGTACCGGGATGTGCACCACCTCATCGGCCAGGGCTGCCCCGCGCGGCTCGCGGAACAGCTCAAATACGTCTCCGGCGCGCAGCTGTACGACATGCGGATGATCTGCCTGCGCCATGCGCTGGCCGAAGGGCACATCGCGGAGCCCGAACAGCCGGAACGCAGCACGATCGCGATGTATTTGGATCTGGACCTGAAGATGGAATGAAAATGCAAAAGGCTTCCCGGCTGATCCGACCCGTGGATCATCGGGAAGCTTTTTTCACATTCACGATTGCACCGCCGACGGGCGTTTGACCCGATCCGCGGGCGCCGCCGCCGCGGACAGGCCGGCCAGATGCGCCTGCCAAAGGCTGACGCCGAACACGAGCGCGATCGCCCAGAACCAGCCGTGGATGCCGAGCAGCCCGGCGATGACGCCGCCGATCGTCGGACCGGCGAGGCTGCCCGTGAACTGCCAGGCGTTCGCGATCGTGTAGGTGCGGCTCTCCATCCCCGGCGCGACGTTCCGCCGGATCTGCGCCTGGATGTTCGGCAGCATGCCGGCGACGCACAAGCCCATCAGGAACCGGCAGACGACGATGACGCCGTAACTGTCGGTCACCGCCTGGATCACGCTGAGCGCGATCGCGAGCCCCGTCGCCGCTTTCAGCAGCACGGGCGGACCGATCCGGTCCGCGACGCGCCCGAGCAGCGGCGAGAACAGGATCACGGCGAGCGACGTGACCGCGAGGGCGAAGCCGAGATTGAGGCCGCCCTCCCACCAGCGGTGCTCCGCGCGCTCGATGTAGAACGCGAGCAGCGGGCTGGTGCCCGTGATGCAGAAGTTCGTGCAGAACGCGCCGAGCAGCAAATGCGGGAACGGCTTCCGGCGCCAGATCGCGGCGATGTCCTGGATGAGATTCGTCTTCGCCGCCTCCGGCGCCGGCCGCCGCGGCGGTTCCCGCACGAGCAGCGTGACGATCACGGCGCCCGCCACGAGCAGCACGCTCATGAGCGGGAACGTCTCGCGCGGCGCGAGCGCCGTCATCGCGGCGGCGCCGAGGATCGGCCCGAGCACATGGCCGCTCTCGCCCATCATCTGCATGAGCCCCGCCGAGAACGCGACCCGGTGGCGCGGCGCGCCGGTCAGCACCAGAATGTTGGAGAAGGGCAAAATTCCGGTGAAACAGCCCTGCAGGAAGCGGAGCAGCGTCAGCTCGGCCGGATGGCTCGCGAACGCCATGAGCGACGTGACCGCCGCCATCCCGAAGCCGGACCAGACCATGATCGGCTTGCGCCCGATCCGATCGCCGAGCCGGCCGAGGATCGGCAGCATGATGATCATCGCGAGGAAGTTGGCCGCGAAGGCGATGCCCGTCCAGGTCGTGAGCGCCGTTCCGGACAGTCCCAGTTCGGCGAGATGGCGGGAGACGATCGGCGCATAAATCCCGTGCGATGTCGAGATGAGCAGCTGCACGGCGAGCAGCGCGCCGAACTGCCGCAGCCAGCCCGGCGCCATCAGCCGAAGACGCGGTCCAGGAACGCCGCCGTCTCGGAGACCGCGATGTCAAGCGCGGGCGTCGTCCCCGCGTACGGGTCTGCCGCGCCAAACCGGTGATCCGCGCCGGGAATGGCGACGAACGACTGGTGCGGGGCCAGATCCCGCAGCGCCTTGAAATTTTCCAACAGCCGCTCGCCGTCCGCTTCGCCTTGCACGATCAACACGGGAATCGCGAGCGAAGCGAACACGCGCCGCGCGTCGAACCGTTCGCCGTTCCGGTCGAGGTCGTCGATCAATGCCTGCTGCGCGGGCGTCAGCTCTTGCCCCTCCTCCGCCGAGGGGCGGATCGGCGCGCCGCCGCCGTTCCAGACGACGGCCGCCTTCACCTCCGTCAGTTCGCCGGCGATCAGCAGGCCGCTCGTCCCCGCGCGGCTGTGGCCGAGCACGGCCAGCCGCCCCAGGTCGGCCCCCTCAGCCAGCGGCAGCTCCCCGCGGACCGCGGACCGCACGATCGTCCGCCAATCCTCCAGCTCGCGCGACAGCGTGACGGTCTCGGCCGCCTTCCGCGCGTCGCCCGACTTCGCCGCGGCGATGCGCGCGAAGTTGAACGTCACCGCGTAATATCCTTGCCGGGCGAACCGCTCCGCGATATCGGGCCAGAACGCCCAATCCTTGTGCCCGCGAAAACCGTGGCCGAGCAGCAGCGCCGGCTTTCGCCCGCCGCCTTCGATCACCCGGACTTCGCCCTCCAGCACCGTGCCGTCCGCCTGCTCCAGCTTGAACGGCGCGAGTGTGACCGCCGTCTGCGTGCCCATTTCGCTCTCCCTCCTATTCCGCCCGCAGAATCCAGTCTTCGATCTCGAAGTCGTTGTCCGCGAGCTTCTCTTTCACCAGAAAATCCTTCGTGCCTTCGAGCAGCTTCAGCCCTTCCTCCGTGAACGGCGTGTCCTTGATCGTCGAGACCGGGCTGACCTGCTTCACCAGCTCGGGCGTCGTCTTCTGGATCTGCGCCACGAGCTCGTAGTACTCCTCCTCATGCTGCAGCAGATCTTCCAGCGCCTTCAGCCGGATCTCGTTCCAGACGCGCGGAAAATCGGGGAACCGTTTCAGAAAATCTTCCGACGCCACCGTCACGCTCGTGCCGTACAACTCCGGATGCTTCGACGCGTCGTCGATGTGGATGAATCCCTGCTCGATCTGCTTCAGCGCGTTGACGCCGTTGTTCGTCATCGCGTCCACCTCGCCGCGGGCGAGCGCCGCCTCCCCGTCCGGCCGCAGCATGTGCACCAGCTTGTAGTCGGTGACGCCCTCCTTCTCCAGTAGCCCGACGAGATACCGGTGCATGAACGAGCCCTTCTGGGTGGCGATCGTCTTGCCCTTCAGCTCCTGAACCGACTTCGGCCCGTCCTTCTTGCCGATCAGGTAGCCGATGTTTTCCGTCAGCCCCTGCGCGATGAGCCGCGACTTCGCCCCCGACGAGCGGGCGAGGATCGCCGGCGTGTCGCCGAGGCTGCCGAAGTCGATCCGGCCGCTGATGAGTGACTCGCTCTGGTCCGGACCGTTCGGAAAACCGACCAGCTTCACCTCGGCGACGCCGTACTTCTTCAATTCTTCCTGGATGATGCCCTTGTGGAACCCCCAGCCTTCGGCGCCGGTCGGCAGGTTCAGATCGTTCAGGCCGATGTAGCCGTAGGTGATGACGGACGGCACGCCGCCGCCGGATTCCGCGTCTCCGCTCACGGCCCCGCCGCTGCCCGCGCCGCATGCCGCAAGCAGCAGCGCGGCGGCGGCCAGCACGCCCGCCGCGGCCGCGCGCGCCCACAGGGTTCGTCTTCGCATGCGTCTTTTTTTCGCTGTCACGTTGATTCGCGTCCTCCCCGGGCTCAGCCAAAATTCGTCTTGACGTACAGCTGATACAGATATTCATGCTGCGCGACCGGCGTCCGGCCCGGTCCCCAGCCGACTTTCTCGCGATAGCCGCCGATGAGCCGGGAGCGCTCCAGCTCCTCCTCGCGGACGCCGGACGGCGTTTCCGCCTCGGGCGCCACATAGAGGGCGTCGACCGGGCAGTACAGCTCGCACATGAAGCAGGTCTGGCAATCTTCCTGCCGCGCGATGACCGGGATGCCGTCAGTCCGGTCGAACACGCGGGTCGGGCAGACGTTCACGCACTGGTTGCAGGCGGTGCATTTCGTTTCGCTGATGATCTCGATCAAACCAGCGCAGCCTCCTTCCCGACCTGCTCGGTCCGGACGGCGACCTCGTCGAGCCCGCTGCTGACCAGGCGGTGCTTCTGCGACTCGTCCAGCGTGCGGAAGTCCTCCCGCTTGTGCATGCCGCGCGTCTCGGTCCGATGCAGCGCGGTCCGGTACATCCAGCGCGCGGTCGCGGTCATCGCCGCCGCTTCGCGAGCCTTCACCGCATCCGTCGTGAGCGGCACGCTGCTGCTGCGGATGTCGCGCCACAGCCCGTCAAGCCGGACGAGCGAGTCGTTCAGCCGCTCCTCCGTGCGGAACAGGTTGCGGTCGTACGGCATCACCTCCGACTGGACGGCGCGGATGAACTCCGCCGTCCGCTGCGGCGTCTGTCCCTGCCGGCCCGCGATCGCCTGCGAGGACAGCCCGCGCAGCCGCCGCCCGGTTCCGCGCTGTCCGAGCTTCAGCGCGTAATCCGCCGCGCCTTCGCCGGCGAACGTGCCGGACGACATCGCCCACGCCGCGTTGTGCGAGCCGCCGCCGGTGAAGCCGCCGCAGATCAGCTCGCGCGTCGCCGCGTCGCCCGCCGCGTACAGCCCCGGCACTTTCGTCGCGCACGTCTCGTCCGTGATGTGGATGCCGCCGGTGCCGCGCACCGTGCCTTCGAGCCGGAGCGTCACCTCGAACAGGTCGCGGAACGGATCGATGCCCGCCCGGTCGAACGGCAGGAAGAAGTTCGTCTGGCTCACGCGCAGGAGCGGCCGGATGTCCTCCGGCGCCTGATCGAGCCGCGCGAACACCCGATGCCCTTCGAGCAGCTTGCGCGCGATGACCGAGCGGCCGCGCTGCGAGCCCGCGCCTTCGATGACCGTTCCGTCTTCGTAATAGAACGTCGCGTAGCGGTAAAACGCGGTCTTCGTGACGGACGAGAAGACCGGGCAGATCGCGTAGGCGTTGGAGAATTCCATGCCGGACAGCTCCGCCCCCGCCTCCGCGGCGAGCAGATAGCCGTCGCCGGTCAGGACGTTGCAGCCGAGCGCCTTGCTCAAGAACGCGCAGCCGCCGGTGGCGATGACGACCGCGCCCGCGCGCACCGTCCACGGCTCGCCGGTCTCGAGCCGGATGCCCGACGCGCCGCCGACGCCGTATTCGTCCGCCAGCAGCTCGAGCGCCGGGCTGTGGTCGAGAATTTTGACGCCGGCCTTCTTCACCAGCTTGCGCATCAGCTTCATGTATTCCGGCCCTTGCAGTCCGCGCTTGTGCGGCTCGCCGAATTCATTAAGCGGGAACGGATAGCCCCACTCCGCCAGCCGGTTCATGTTCGTGTACGTCTGATCGAGCACCCGGTCCATCCACCGGTTGTCCGCCAGAAAGCCGCCGAGCGCGTAGCGGCTCTCCTTCGCCTGACGCCGCAGGACGGGATCCGGCTTCACATACCAGACGCCGGTGCCCGAGGGCGCCGTCGCGCCGCTCGTGCCGCAGTACCCTTTGTCGACCAGAATGACCTTCGCGCCGCGGGAAGCCGCGCTGATCGCCGCCCACGTACCCGCCGGACCGCCGCCGATGATCAGCACGTCCGCTTCCAGGGACAGCTCGTTATGCCGTGCGTGCGCAATGCTCATGGTTTCATCCTCCCTCATGCTTGTTCATCTATGATTTATCCGTGATAGCTGTCGCGCCAGTGCAGCAGCCTGCGCTCGAGCAGCCTCACGAACGAATCCAGCAATTTGCCGACGATTGCGAAAATGACGATGCCCGCGAAAATGATCTCCGTCGTTCCGTTCTGTTTCGCGGCGTTGATCAGAAAGCCGATGCCGTTCGTCGAGCCGAGCAGCTCCGCGACGACGAGGCCGAGCCACGAGAGCGCGAGCGACAGCCTGAGGCCGAGCAGGATGCCCGGCATCGCCGCGGGAATCATGAGCCGCGTCAGCTGCATGCGCCGGTCGAAGCCGAGAATGCGGGACACCTGAACCAGCTTCTCGTCCACGCCCCTGATCCCCATGAGCGTGTTGATGTACAGCGGGAAAAAGGCTCCCTTCGCAATGAGAATGATCTTCGACGTCTCGCCGAATCCGAACCACAGGATGACGAGCGGCGCGATGGCGAGGTGCGGGATCATGCGCAGCATCTGCATGCTCGGGTCCAGCACGTATTCGGCGTTCCGGTTGAACCCGGCGATCAGCCCGAGGATGAGCCCGAGCCCGCCGCCGAACAGAAACCCGACGGCCGCGCGCCGGACGCTGACCCCGAGATGGTGCGCGAGCTCGCCCGAGGCGATCAGGTCGCGGAACGCCTCCAGAATGGCGAGCGGCGTCGGCAGGAAGAACGGGTCGATCAGGTTCGCGTCGCCCGCCAGCTGCCACAGGGCGATGACGGCGACGGGAAGCGCTGCGCCCGCCAGGAAATCCGCGCCGGCCTGCCGGATCGGGCGCCCGCCCCAGCCTCTCCGGGCGGGGGCGGCCGCATCCCGGATCTGTCCCGGGCGCAGCGTTTCAATGTTTTCGCTCATGGTAAGCCTCCTTTTCGCCGGAATGATCGGCTGAGATCATCGGCCGGCCTGTCCCGGCCGGTCAGCCTTTGTACCCTTCCCGCCAATGCAGCAGCCGGCGCTCGAGCAGCCGGACGAACACGTCGACGAGCACGCCGACGAGCGCGAACAGGATGATGCCGACGAAGACGACCGGCGTCTTGTTGAACTGGCGCGCGTCCGACATCATGTACCCGATGCCGGAGGTCGACGCGATCAGCTCCGCGACGACGAGGCCGAGCCAGGCGACGCCGAGCGACAGCCGGACGCCGAGCAGAATGTTCGGCAGCGCCGACGGGATGACGAGCCGCATCACCTGCTTCGCCCTGCTGAACCCGAGCACGCGCGCGACTTCGAACAGCTTGTTGTCCGCGCCCCGGATGCCCAGGAACGTGTTGATGTAGAGCGGGAAAAAAGCCCCTTTCGCGATCAGCAGCACCTTCGACTCCTCGCCGATGCCGAACCAGAGCACGAACAGCGGCGCGACGGCGAGATGCGGAATCATCCGGATCATCTGGATCGACGGATCGAGCGACCGCTCCGCCCGGCGGAACAGCCCGACGAGCAGGCCGAAGAAGAGGCCGAGCCCCGCGCCGAGCGCGAACCCGAGGGCGGCGCGCACGAAGCTGATGCGCAGATGCATCCACAGCTCGCCTCCGGATACAAGCCGCACGAACGTCTCCGCGATCGTGAGCGGCGTCGGGAAGAGCAGCGTCGAGATCCAGCCCATGTCGCCGGCGAGCTGCCATCCGCCGAGCAGCAGGACGGGCAGGATGGAGCCGAGCGCGACGATCGTCGCCCGGTTCGGCTCCCGGCGGACTCCGGATTCGATCGGTTTGGCCATGTTCACCCTCCTCTCCGCGCCGCGGTCACAGTCCGGCCCAGTCCGCGGCGACCGGCTCTTCCGGTTTCTCGAATTCGCTCAGCACGCGGAAACGCATCTCCTGGAACGCGCTGCTCGCCTTCTTGCGCGGATACGGCAGATCGTTCACGATGACGCCGCGGATCGAGCCCGGCCTGGGCCGCATGATGACGATCCGGTTCGCGAGGAACACGGCCTCGTCGATGTCGTGGGTGACGAACAGCATCGTCGTCCGGTTCGTCTGCCAGACGTCGAGCAGCACTTCCTGCATGTGCGCCCGCGTGAAGGCGTCCAGCGCGCCGAACGGCTCGTCGAGCAGGAGCACCTTCGGGCTGCGGAGCAACGCCCGCGCGATCGCGACCCGCTGCGCCATCCCGCCGGACAGCTCGCGCGGATACGCCTTCGCGAATCCCTGCAGCCGCACCAACTCGATCAGCTCGTCGACCCGCTTCCGCACCCCGGGATCCCGGAGCGACAGGTCGGCCGCAATATTGCGCTCCACCGTCAGCCACGGGAACAGGCGCGGCTCCTGGAACACGAACCCCTTGTCGATGCCGGGGCCGGCCACGCGGCGCCCTTCCAGCAGCACGTCGCCCTCGTAGCTGTCGTCAAGCCCCGCGACGATCTTCAGCAGCGTGCTCTTCCCGCAGCCGCTCGGACCGATCAGCGTGATGAACTCGCCCTCCCGCACGCGGAGGCTGACGTCGTCGAGCGCGTGGACGCTGCCTTTCTGCGTGATGAACGTTTTGCTGACGTGCCGAATGTCGAGTTGATCCGCCCGGCTCTGGCTCATCGAATCATCCTTTCCCTGTCCCAAGCGGAACGGAGGCATCCTCCGCTTCGAGAATGCCTCCGTCCGTACGGTCGACGTTATCGTTTTTTCAGTGAACCAACCGGCTCCCGGCCTGCCGGGCGCCGAAAACATACTGGCGGATGCGGTCCGTCAAACCGCCTTTGCCGAATTTGAGGAATTTGCCGTCCTCCTCGTCGGCTTGCTCGCTGCACGCCGCCAGAAACAGCAGGATGAGCCGCCTGCGCTCCCCGATGTCGCGGCAGCCGTGCTCGTACAGCCAGACATCGATCGTATTGTACACGCCGCGGTTGACCCGATAGCGGCTCTTGCAATACTCCGCGAACTTGTAGTCCGGCCAGTGAATGACCTCTCCCATGGTATCAGCCATCGGTATTCCTTCCTTGAAACAGAGCGGAGACTTTCCGCGTGCGGGGGCAGCAGAAAGTCTCCACGGGAATGGTCGACAAATTTATTATAATTCCAATATGGTTAGTGGGTATAGGCTGATGACCAACACTTTAACACGGGGGCGACGGTCTGTCAACCATTGTTTTGGGGAAAGGTTGCGGAGGGTGCGGCGGGCGCCTGCCCGGTAATGGGCATTCTGGTGCACAAATGCACTACATTTGACCCGGTAATGCCAAAAAGCTTCATCTGGTGCAGATTTGCACCACTTCCGGCTGCGCCCGGCCTGCGGCGGCTGTTCCGCCCAACGCCTCCGCGCATACAAGCCATGCCGTCACATCGCCTCGTCCGCATGGAGCGGAAGCTGCCAGTCGATCTCCGTCACGCCGTTCTCCCGCAAATACCGGTTCGCGCGCGAGAACGGGCGGCTGCCGAAGAAGCCGCGGTACGCCGACAACGGACTCGGATGAGGCGAGCGGATGAGATGATGGCGCGGATTCGTGATGAGCTGCGCCTTGCTCTGCGCATGGCTGCCCCAGAGCAGGAACACGACCGGCTCCTGTTTCATGTTCAGCGTCTCGATCACGCGGTCCGTGAACGTCTCCCAGCCCATGCCGCGGTGCGAATTCGGCTGATTGGCGCGCACCGTGAGCACGGTGTTGAGCAACAGGACGCCCTGCTTCGCCCAGCGGACCAGGCAGCCATGCTGCGGCACCGCGCAGCCGAGATCGTCATGCAGTTCCTTGAGAATATTCTGCAGAGACGGCGGCTGCGGGACGCCCGGCTTCACCGAGAAACAGAGGCCGTGCGCCTGCCCCGGGCCGTGATAGGGGTCCTGCCCGAGGATGACCACCTTCGTATCGGCATAGGACGTATAGTGGAGCGCATTGAAAATATCGTACATATCCGGATAGATGACCCGCGTCCGGTACTCTTCGACAAGAAACTTGCGCAATTGCTGATAGTACGGTTTCGAAAACTCCGCCTCCAGGTAATCGGCCCAATCGTTCCGCAAAATTGCCACGAATTTCTCCTCCCGCTTCCATTATCCGCGCGGCGGGTGGTTTTGTCCACAACCCGGACCCTCCAAATCTTCCAAATGAAACCAAACCCGTTTGTCCAACGTCTATATAAAGAGTCGACTTTTGCCTGCGGAAAAACGACACATTACCGCAACGTACAAAACATACTGGACAGGGGGAGGAGTTTTTCCTTGATTCGCTCAACTCAACGCAGCACGATCCGGCTGCTCCTGCAGCGCTGGCTGCCGGCCGTGCTCGCCTTGGCCCTGCTGCTGACCGCATGCAGTTCGGGCGACGGCAACCGGGAATCCGGCGGCGAGCCGGTAACGCTCAAAGTGATGCATTGGAACGAGCAATCGTTCAACTCCGAATACGGCATGCTGTATTACGCGCTGAATCCGAATGTCGAGTTCGAAGTCGTCAGCACGAACAAAATCCAGGTCTCCGAAATCGAAAGCAGCGAAGAGTACGAGAAGAAATTTGAGCAGTTCATCCAGGACGAAAAGCCGGACATTCTGATGCTGAACCAGGAACAATATGAAAAATTCGCCGCCGACGGACGGCTCGTCTCGCTCGAATCCTATCTCACGCGGGACAAGCTGGATCTGGAAGGATTCATACCGGGGCTCATCGATCTGATGCGGGAAAAGGGCGGCGGCGAACTGTACGGCCTGACGCCGAATTTCTACTCCCAGGCTATCTATTACAACAAGGACCTGTTCGACCGGTACAACATCGAATATCCGACCGACAAAATGAGCTGGGAGGAAGTGCTCAACCTGGCCGGCCGGTTCCCGACGGACGGATCGGACGAAGACCGGATCTACGGCCTCAGAGTGGGTTATTCGACGGACTTGTTCCAGCTTGGACTTGCCATTGGATCGACCTCGGGACTTCGTATGGTGAACCCGGCTGACAAGCGGGTTTCGATCGACTCCGAATCCTGGGTCAACGCGTACGAGACAGCGCTCAGGGCCATCCGGTCCGGCACCTTGTACAATAATGAGAATATGAGCTTCAGCGGATCTTACGAGGAATATCTGCTTCAGAATCCGTTCGTCAGCGGCAAAGTCGCCATGGCGATCGACGGCACGTATCTGATGCAGCAAATCCGTGAAGCCGCAGAGGTCATTCCGGACAAGGCGGTCAAAAACTGGGATCTCGTCACCATTCCGGTCGATCCGGCCAACCCCGATTATACGAACAACGTATCGTTCTATAACATTTTCGCGATCCATGCGGAGTCGCCCAATCGCGACGCGGCATGGGACTTTATCCGTTACATCCACAGCGACGAATATGCGCGGGTCACGTCGAAAGCGTTCAACGGCCAGTTCCCGGTCCGCACGAAATATATCCGGGATGATGAGGGCCGGAACCTGGCCGCGTTCTACCTGCTGGAACCGTCGGGCACCGAATTATATCCCGGCTTCGAAGATTTGCCGTCAAACTTCTTCAACGAATTTTACACGATCGGCTCGGAAGAGATGAAGGCCGTCACGAGCGACCAGAAGACCGTGGCGGAAGCGCTCGCCAGCATGCAGACCCGGCTGCAGGCGGCGCTGGATGAAGCGATTGCCAACCAGGAAGCGAATGGTGCTGCAGGCAGAAACGAAGCCGGCGTTTCGGTCGAATCGGGCATGGTCGTCATGCCGGCCGAATCCGGTGAAGCGGAAGCGGGCGCGGCCGGCGAAGGCTCAGCCGATTAATCCGGCCGAATCAGGCCGCGGAACACAAGGAAGGCAAAGCCTCCGGGCTTTGCCTTCCGCCGCTTCACGCCTGCATACGATCCGCGTAAACGGCCATCGCGTCGCGCATGAATGCGGCAAGTCCTTCACCGAATTTGTCGATGTTCTTCGTGAACCGTTCATCGTCCACATACATTTGGCCGAGGCCCCGGAACGCTTCGGGCGAATAGCTGCCGAACCTCTGGAGCAGGTTATACCATTCTCCGATTGCAGCCTGCGCCTCATCCGAATCGGGCGCCGTATGTCTGAGCCCGGCCAGCTTCCGGTAGATTGCGTTCATCTCGTCCTGCAGCTCGGCCATTTCTTCCTTCGACAGGCTGCGGAGCGCCGCGTTCGAATGGTCGACCGCCTCGTCTCCCCAAAGTTTGCGGGCTTCCTCTTCATACGGGTTCTTGCTGAAGTCGAACCCTTCGAATCGTTCTTTCACCGACATTTCAATTTCCCCTTTCGCGTGTCGTATCGTTTTTTCCAGCGTAGCGAGCATGTTGTCCAGCCGTTTTCTCCGCTCCACCAGCATGTTCCGGTGCAGTTCCAGCGCTGCCAGCCGGTCAAAATCCGGATCCGTGATGATCTCCTTGATCCGCTTCAGCGGAAAACCGAGCTCGCGGAAAAACAAGATTTGCTGGAGCGTTTCCAGATTTCGCTCGGAATAGATGCGGTAACCGGCTTCCGTCACCCCGTCGGGCACGAGCAAGCCGATTTCGTCGTAGTGATGGAGCGTGCGCACGCTGATGCCGGCCAGTTCGGCCACTTCTTTCACCCGCATGGAAAGGTCTGACCTCCTTTCGCACCCCAATCTACAGTATCACGTAACGTGAGAGTCAAGCGGCTTTTTGAAAAAATTTTTACCGCACGCCATCTCGCATATCCGGTGAATTGCACGAATCGATTTCGGGAAATTCCGAGTTTCGCAAGAATAGATTGTCCGGATTCGGCAACAATGGTTAACAGATTCGAAGGGAGTGTATGCCAGTGATTTCGGAGAAAACACGCGCAAGATGGACACCCGGCGAGGATGAGACGCTGGTCGGCGTCATCCGTCAGCATTTGGAATCCGGTTCATCGCTGACGGCGGCATTTGCCGCGGCTGCGGAACTGCTGCCCGGCAGATCGGCGGCGGCCTGCGGATTCCGCTGGAACACCGAACTCAAAAACCATTACACCCTGCCCGTGCAGCCGCGGCGCGGCCGGCGCCAGAAACGCCAGGAAGCGGCCGGAAATCAGGCGTCCGCCCCGGCGGACAGCGCCGCGCTCACGAAGGGACTGGCGAAGACGCCCCAGCTCCCCGCCGCGCTTTCGCAGCTTTTGGACGCCGTGCCGAAAGTGCAGGTGCTGTTCGCGAATCTGGCCCAGGAACTGACCAGCTATCGCGACCGCGTGAAAGCGGTGGAGAAAGAGAACAAGGCGCTGCGCCAGCGGATCGCCGCGCTCGAAGCGCTCAGCGACGCGGCCGCCCAGTCCGATCTCGAGACGCTCTACCGGCTGCTTCAACGGGCAAGGCAAATGAACCTGACGACCCATGCCCCGGAAGGCGCCGTCGTCTACGAGCGGCTGGACAGCGAAATGAATACGAATATCGGCTGAATATTGGCTGAGCCGCAAAAACAAGGAGCAGTATGTCGTCCATACTGCTCCTTGCTTATGGTTTCGATCAATGCGATAAAGCCAGATCGTAGCGATCCGCGTTCATGATCTTGACCCAGGCGGCGATGAAGTCGCGCACGAATTTCTCCTGATTGTCGTCCTGGGCGTATACTTCGCAGATGGCGCGCAGCTCGGAGTTGGAGCCGAACACGAGATCCACCTGCGTCGCGGTGTACAGCACTTCGCCCGTCTTGAGGCTGCGTCCTTCGTACACGCCGTCGCCGGCAGGCTTCCACTGGATGTTCATGTCCAGCAGGTTGACGAAGAAGTCGTTCGTCAGCTGACCGACGCGGTCCGTGAATACGCCGTGCTTCGTGCCGCCGAAGTTGGTGCCGAGCACGCGCATGCCGCCGATGAGCACCGTCATTTCCGGAGCGGTCAGACCCAGCAGGTGCGCCTTGTCGATCAGGAGCTCCGCCGGATTCACCGGAACGCCCTTCTTCACGTAGTTGCGGAAACCGTCGGCGAGCGGCTCCAGCACGGCGAAGCTTTCGACATCGGTTTGCTCCTGGGTTGCGTCGCCGCGACCCGGCGCGAACGGAACGTTGACGTCGAATCCGGCGTCCCGCGCAGCTTTCTCGACCGCCGCGCTTCCGCCGAGCACGATCAGGTCGGCCAGGCTGACCTTCGGATCCAGCTCTTCCTGGATGGCTTCCAGGATCCGCAGCACTTTCGCAAGCTGTTCAGGCTGATTGACTTCCCAATCCTTCTGCGGCGCCAGACGGATTCTCGCGCCGTTCGCGCCGCCGCGGAAGTCGGTATGCCGGAACGTGCTTGCCGCTGCCCACGCCGTCGTGACCAGTTCGCTCACCGTCAGGCCGGAGTCGAGAATCCGCTGCTTGATGTCCTCGATCTGTTCTTCCGTCAGTGTGTAATCGACCGACGGCACCGGGTCCTGCCAGATGAAGTCTTCCTGCGGCACTTCCGGACCGAGCAGCCGCGTTCGGGGACCCATGTCGCGGTGCGTGAGCTTGAACCACGCGCGGGCGAACGCCCGGGCGAATTCCTCCGGATTTTCCATGAAACGGCGGGAGATTTTTTCGTAGACCGGATCGAACCGCAGCGCCATGTCCGCCGTCGTCATCATCGGCTTGACGCGGATGGACGGATCTTCCGGGTCCGGAGCCAGATGTTCCGGCTTCGGATCGGCGGGCTCCCATTGCCAGGCGCCCGCCGGACTCTTCGTCAACTGCCATTCATAGCCGAACAGGTTCTGGAAGAAGCCGTTGTCCCATTTCGTCGGATTCGACGTCCAGGGACCCTCGATGCCGCTGCTGATCGTGTCGCGGCCTTTGCCGGAACCGTGCGAGCTGATCCAGCCGAGGCCCATGTGCTCGACCGGCGCAGCTTCCGGATCGGGACCGACCTTCGCGGCGTCGCCCGCGCCGTGCGCCTTGCCGAACGTGTGGCCGCCGGCGATGAGCGCCACGGTTTCCTCGTCGTTCATGCCCATCCGGCTGAACGTCTCGCGGATGTCGCGTGCGCTTGCGACCGGGTCCGGATTGCCGTTCGGGCCTTCCGGGTTGACGTAGATCAGGCCCATCTGAACGGCCGCCAGCGGGTTTTCCAGCTCGCGGTCTCCGGAATACCGGTTGTCGCCGAGCCACTCTTTCTCGGATCCCCAATAGATGTCCTCTTCCGGATGCCAGACGTCGACGCGTCCGCCGCCGAAACCGATCGTCGGGCCGCCCATCGACTCGATCGCGACGTTACCGGCGAGGATGAACAGGTCGGCCCAGGAGATCTTGTTGCCGTACTTCTTCTTGATCGGCCACAGGAGCCGGCGCGCCTTGTCCAGGTTGGCGTTGTCCGGCCAGCTGTTCAGCGGGGCGAACCGCTGGGTGCCGGAGTTCCCGCCGCCGCGGCCGTCGAAGGTGCGGTACGTGCCGGCGGAGTGCCAGGCCATCCGGATCATGAGCGGACCGTAATGCCCGTAATCGGCCGGCCACCATTCCTGGCTGTCGGTCATCAGTTTGCGCAGATCTTCTTTCAAAGCAAAGTAGTCGAGTTTGGAGAACTCCTTCGCATAATCGAAATCTTCACCCATCGGGTTCGATTTCCGGTCATGCTGGCGCAGGATGCTCAGGTTGAGCCGGTTGGGCCACCAATGTTTGTTCGTGGTCGCCTCGGGCCTGTGGCTCGTGACGCTGCCGTGCGAAAAAGGGCATTTGCCGGTGCTTGCCGTCGTGTCCATTCCCATCTCTCCCGTTCCGTTAGATTTAAATCTATTTAATAATAATTCTAATCTATTTATAAACCGATTTGGGCGTTTTATCAAGCTTTTTCATTTTCCATCGTCGCCCATGCCGGGCTCCGCCGCCAGAGCCGCAGGGACGTCCGCTGCCCGCCGCCGTTGGCCGGTCATGGGGATTTGCCCGGTTTGCTGCGCCTTGGTTGAATAAATATTCTTATTGGTGTATATTTATTGAAAAGACTGACTGCGGATCATGCCGCGGGGAGGATCGGAAGTGGAGAAACCTGACCTTGTCATTGCAAACCTGGGTTACCCGAGAATCGGCGAACGGCTGGAAGGCATAGCGGCGTTGGAAGCGTACCGGGCGGGGAACATCGGCGAACGGGAGCTGGAAGAACGGCTGAAGGCGGTCCGGCTCGCCCGTCTGCTGAAACAGCAGGAAGCCGGCGTCGACTGGATTCCGGTCGGCGATTTCGCATTGTACGATCATGTGCTGGACCACAGCATCGCGTTCGGCCTCGTGCCGGAACGGTTCGCGGAGGCGGCCGCGCGCGGGCCGGCGGCGCTCGCCTTCGCCATGGCCGAAGGCGCTCCGGGAGCGGCGGCCTGCCGGACGAAGCCGTGGTACGGCACGCCGTACCGATACATCGTGCCGGAACCGGCGGCGGACACGGACACGGCGCCGCGCCTCGTCCGCAATCCGTGGGCCGAGGCGTTCCGCGAGGCGCGCGCGCATCTGCGGGCGCTGCCCGTGCCGGTCATGATCGGCCCTTATACATTCGCGAAACTGGCGGAAGGGCTCCCGCCGGAAGAGGCGCTTGAACGGATCGCGCCGGCGTACGCGGAGGCGCTGCGCGGACTGCATGAGGCCGGCGCGGCCTGGGTGCAGCTCGAGGAACCGGAGCTCGCCCGGGCCGTGCCGCCGCGGCATTGGCCGCTCATCGAGCGGACCTACCGGGCGCTGCACGACGCGGCGCCGCCGCTCCGCCTGATGCTGCAGCTCACGTTCGGTCTGCCGGACGAATGCGCGCGGCTGCTTGAGCTGCCCGCCGCCGGCATCGGCCTCGACTTTACGGCGGACGGGGGCCGCGCGCTGCAAGCCGTGGCGAAGCACGGCTTCCCGGCCGCCCTGGTGCTCGGCGTCGGCATCGTCGACGGCCGGAGCGTCTGGCGGTCCGACCTTACGGCGGCGTGCGCGCTGCTCGAGAACCTGCGGCGCCTCATCCCGCAGGTTCGGCTGGCGCTGCAGCCGTCCTGCAGCCTGCTGCATGCGCCGGTGGCGCTCGGGCGCGGGCCGGCGCCGCGCGGACTGCCCCGCCACGCGCTGGCGTTCGCCGACGAGAAGCTCGGCGAACTGCGCGTGCTGCGCACCGCGCTCACCGAGGGACGGGATGCCGTCAGGCTCGACCTGACGGACAGCGACGTGCTGCAAGACATGCTCCGCGTCCTGCTGCCCGCGGCCGTGCCGGACGGCGGCGTGCCGGTGGAGCACGCCTGGGTGCAGGCCTGCGGACCCGCGTGCATCCGGCCCGCCATCAGCGGCAAGCCGGCGGCCTTGGCTGCGGGCCGCAGGCACGCGGCCGCGGGCATGGCGTCGGGCACCGCATAAGGGCCGGAATCGCGAAATTCACCAATCCGGATACAACAATAACGGCCGCCCAACCCGCGCCTTGCGGGCATGGCGGCCGTTAACGCTTTTTCCTTCGATCGGGCCAATACGTCCCGGTCATGTACGGCAATCCCCGGGCATCCGGCCAGACGTACGCCCATCCCTCCAGCGGCTGTCCGGATGCGTCGCGGACCCAGATCCGCTCGTACTCGTTCGGCGATTCCGAGCCGATGAAGTCTTCCAGCTCATCCAGCTTCGCCAGCGCCTCGGGCCTGACCGTCAGCCACATTCCCCGCACGCGGCCCGCCATCGCGCCTTCGCCCCGCACCAGCGCGGGCCAGGCGCCGCAATCGACGAGCCTGCCGCGCACCTCGCCCGGCCGCGCATCCAGCACCCAGGGGGCCGCGATGCCGCGGTTGAACTCTCCGGGCAGCAGGGAGCCGTAGACGAACACATTCACGGCGCGGATCATCGTTCGCTGCAAGCCTCCTGGACTTGCCGGTGCTCGTGGTACCATTTGACGAACGCGTCGGCGGTGACCGGGCGGGTATAGTAGAAGCCCTGCGCTTCCTCGCATAATTCCGCGCGCAGGAAGCGAAGCTGTTCCTCGCTCTCCACCCCTTCGGCCGTCACGCGCATGTTCAGGTGGCGGGCCATCGCGGCAATCGTCGACACGATCGCCGCATCGTTCCCGTTGCGCTCCAGATCCGCGACGAAGGAGCGGTCGATCTTCAGCTTGTCGATCGGATAGCGCTTCAGATAGCTGAGCGAGCTGTAACCGGTTCCGAAATCGTCCAGGCTGATCTGTACCCCGACTTCCTTCAATTTGCGCAGCGTCTCGTAGGCAAATTCAACATCGGCCATCATGCTCTCGGTGATCTCCAGGCCGACCCAGTGCGGTTCGAGGCCGGTCTCTTCCACAATCGCGCGGATGCGGTCGGCAAAATCGTGCTGATGGAACTGGCGCATGGACAGATTGACGGACACGATGAACGGCGGCAGACCGGCGTCCTGCCACGCTTTGTTCTGGAAGCAGGCCGTGCGGATGACCCATTCGCCGATTTCGTTGATGAGCCCTGTCTCCTCCGCGATCGGAATGAACAGATTGGGCGGAATGACGCCGCGCTCCGGATGCTCCCAGCGAAGCAGCGCCTCGACGCCGGTAACGTTACCGGAATGCAGGTCGACGAGCGGCTGGTAGACCAGATAAAACTGGTTCTCCTCGAGCGCCCGCCGCATATCGTTCTCCAGCTTGAGCCGTTCATGCGCCTGGTCGCTCATCCGGGGAGTATAGATCCGATAGGCGTTCCGCTCTGCTTTCGCGCTGTACAGCGCCGCATCCGCATGCTTGAGCAGCAGCTCCGGCGTATTCCCGAACTCCGGCCCGACCGCGATGCCGATGCTGACCGTGATGTGGTATCCGGTGCCGTCGAACGACAGCGGCGTCTCGAACGCCTTCAGCAGCCGGGCCGCCATCTCTTCCGCTTCTTCGACTCTCGTCAGTCCGGGCAGCAATACCGTAAACTCGTCGCCGCCCATCCGATAGACATGCGGCAAGGGTGCAACCGCCTGCTTCAGCCGTTCCGCCGCGGCGATGAGCAGCTGGTCCCCGCAGGAATGGCCGAGCGTGTCGTTGATCGTTTTGAACCGGTCCATGTCCAGCAGCAGGACGGCGAGCCGGGTGCGGGACCGCTCCGCGCGGTTCAGTTCCGCCTCCAGCCGCTCGGTCAGCAGCCGCCGGTTGCCGAGTCCGGTCAGCTCGTCATGGTACGCCAGATACTGGATCTGGGCTTCCGCCCGCTTCTGCTGGCGCATCGGGCCTTCGATCGTCACCAGGTAAATCCCCTGCATCAGGAAAAAATAGCCGCCCGCCTTGAACATCTGCGCCAGCAGCATGTCCGCGTCCAGCAGTTCGTCGACGAACAGCACCTGCAGGTTGGCGAACCAGAGCAGGCACAATGCTTGCACGATTTTCAGCAGCGCCTGCGGACGGGTGCTCCGGTTCCGGTACAGAATTATCGACCCGGCAGCCGCATAGCCGCCCAGGATGATCACGATGGCCGCGACGCGCAAAATATCCAGCGCCTGCCCCGCAAGCAGCGCGCCCTCGCGGAAAAACGCAGCCGCCGCCACGATCGCCGCAACGGCAATGCCGCACAGGGGTGCCAGCCAGAGCAACCGCCGCCGTTCGCCGCCGTGCGCCTTCCCGTCCGCCTGGCTGAGCAGGAGGAGCAGGCCGGCCGCGCCGATCACCTGCGCCGCCGCGCCGTACACCATCGTGAGCGACGTGTCGCCGGCATCGCGGTAGAACGGCTGGCCGAAGAAGGTCAGCGCATGCGCCAGCTCCAGAATGCCGACGACGGTGAACAGGCTGGCCGTATGCAGCCGGATTCGGGTAAGTTGCCGGACGAAAAACGCCCAGCCGAGCAGCACCATCGCAAAACAGAAAGCCACGATCGCATAGCCAAGCAATGTCGCGACAAGCAGCAAATCCAGCATTTCCGTCCATCGATGGATGATGTCATGGAACAATCGCATGGCTGCAAACGACATCAACACCAGGCCGATTACCAAAACGGTCTGCTTCTCCGCCTTGTTCACCGACATTGCTCCGACCCCCGTGCCCGTATCAACTACATTTCGGACTCATTCGTGTGTTTTCGCAACTTGCTAACCATTTCCACGCGCAATCTGCAGATTCCTGCCGGAAATGCATATTTTTCATGTTTTGGAAGTTATTATTCCGACTTCATCCGACCCGGCGCGGCCGTCCCGCTTCTTCAGGGCACGAACGGGGAAGCGATCCGCCATCCTTCCCGCTCGAGCGCGCGCCTCACCGCGGCCGCGATCTCCGGGGCGCCGGGACTGTCGCCGTGAATGCAGAGGGTGCCGGCGCGGACCGCTGCCGTCCCGCCTTCCGCCGTCCGCACGACGCCGCGGGACGCGATGTCGAGCGCCTGCGCCGCCGCTTCTTCCGGCTGCTCCAGCACCGCGCCGGCGGAGCCGCGCGGCAGCAGGCTGCCGTCCGCGCCGTAGCGCCGGTCGGCGAACGCTTCGGCCGCCGTCTTCAGGCCGGCCGCCTCGGCCGCCCGCTCAAGCAGCCCGCCCGGCGGCACGAACAGGCCGATCGCCGGGTCGAACCTCCGGACGGCCCGTGCAACCGCTTCGGCCAGCGCTTCCGACCGGTCCGCCATATGATACAGCGCGCCGTGCAGCTTCACATGGCGGATGCGGCCGCCCGCGGCCCGCACGAAGGCGTCGAGCGCGCCGAGCTGGTAGAGCAGGTCGTCGGCCGCTTCCTCCGCGGTGAGCGCCATCGCCCGTCGGCCGAAGCCGGCCCGGTCCGGCAGACCGGGATGGGCGCCGACGGCGACGCCGGCTTCGATGCACCGCTCGACCGTCTCGCGCATCGTGCGCGGGTCACCGGCGTGAAAACCGCAGGCGATGTTCGCCGACGAAAGGAGTGGAATCAGCTCGTGGTCCCGGCCGATCGCATAGGGGCCGAAGCCTTCGCCGACATCACCGTTCAGATCGATGGTTCTGGCATTCGACATGGTCAATGATTCGCCTCCCGCATGGTTCAACGATTCGGAAGCCGGCAGCGAATGCCGGCGGCGAGCAGGCGCAGCTCCGCCTCCCGCCTGAGCAGCAGGCGGTGCGCCTCGTCCACCCCGATCGGGCGGAACCGCACCCGGTCGCCGGGGCGGAGCTGCGCGAGCAGCGGCAGGTCGACGGCTGCCACATGGGCGATGACCGGGTAGCCGCCGGTCGTCTGGCAGTCGGCGCCGAGCACGATCGGCTGCCCGCCGGCCGGCACCTGCACGGCGCCGGGCAGCACGCCGCGCGAGCGCATCTCCGTGCGGACCGCAAGTTCCAGCGGCGGCCCCGTGAGCCGCACGCCCATCCGGTCCGAATCGGGAGCCGCCGTGTACGGCTCCCGGAAGAAGCGTTCACGGGCTTCCGCCGTGAACGCTTCCGGGCCGGCGGACGGCACGGCGCGCAGCACGACGCCGTCCGCCGCATCCCGCGCGCTGCCGCCTCCGGCGAAGCCTTCCGGCAGCGCGCACCAACCGGGCGCAGCCCACGCGCGCCCGGCTGCGGCGGCCTCCGCCGCCAGCGCCGCTGCCCAGGCGGCCGCCCACGCCGAGGGCGCGCCCGCGGGCAGCGCATCGCCGGCCCGGAGGGGCCGGCCGTCCGCGCCGCCGAAGCCGGCGCGGACGTCGGTGCCGCGCCCGCCAAGCACCGGCGGCATGTCGATGCCGCCGGCGACCGCGACGTACGCGCGGCAGCCCCGTGCGGCGCGGCCGAACCGGATCACCGTCCCGCGCCGCACCCACACCGGGCGCCGCAAGGGAAGCCGGCCCCCGTCCGCGGCCGGCGGCATCTCGGCGCCCGTCACCGCGATGAGCAGATCATCCGCCGCTTCCAGTTCGGCGCCACCCAGCGTCATCTCCAATCCGGCCGCCCCTTCGGGATTGCCGACGAGCAGGTTCGCCGTACGGAACGCGACCTCGTCCATCGCACCGCCCGCGGTGACGCCGATCGCGCGGTACCCTGCTCTTCCGCCGTCCTGCACCGTCGTCAGCAGTCCGGGCGCTCGGACGATGAGCCCCATCGGCACCCCTCCTTTCGGGCGTCCGCATCCGGCGCACCGCCGTCCGCAACGGGCACGAACAGGACGATATCGCCGGCGCGGAGCAGGGACGGCTCGGCAGCATGCGGATCGAACAGCTTGAGATCGGTGCGGCCGATGATCTGCCACCCGCCCGGCGAATCGAACGGGTACACGCCGGTCTGCCCGCCCGCGATGCCGACCGATCCGGCCGGAACCCGGCGCCGCGGCACGGCCAGGCGCGGCTGCGCCAGCCGCTCCGGCAGCCCGCTCAAATACGGGAATCCCGGCATGAATCCGATCATCGCGACCGTGTAGCGCGCCGACGCGTGCGCCGCGATGAACGCGTCCGGGTCCAGCCCGGCCCGCTCCGCGCACGCTTGCAGATCGGGGCCGTCCGCGCCGCCGTAGCGCACCGGGATCTCGACCACGCGCGGCATCACCTCCGCGCCCGCTTCGCCGCTCTCCAGAATGCGCCGAAGCGCCGATTCCACGAACGGCCATACCGCCGGCTCGCCGCCCGCGACCGGCGCTTGCGCCGCGGCGGCCACGGGGTCGTAGATCACCGTCACCGTATCGTAGGCGGGAACGACGTCGACGACCCACGGCAGCCGCGCCGCCTCGATCCGGACCGCGCATGCCGCCGGACGGATTTCCGCGTCCGCTTCACCGCCGTCCCATTCGGCCACGGCCGCCCGGTCGCCCGCGGGCACCCATCGCATCATGCTTTCCTCCCCGCTTTTTGTCTCTCTCCGTCTTGCATGTTGCAACTTCCACTTTACAGTTTCGGCTATTTTCGATTTTCTGTCCATATGACCTGCGCTGCACCCCCCGCCACGGCCATCCCGCTTATAAAAAAACCGGCACAACCGCGCGATTCGCGTCATGCCGGCTTCAACGAGAGGGACACGCGCCCCCAACGAAACCACCTACCGTTTATACGAAAATGCGAATCGAAAGAAGGCAAAAAAAGCCCCACCGCACCAAGAAATCACGTTCGATTTTTTTAAATGGACCCTGTCCCAGTTGGTTTTAACTCCACTTCAAACTCTAACTGTTTCAGTTGATAGGTCAATCGTTCCGCCATTTTTGCGGCGGAGTCTTCGAACATGGTTTGCTCGATATGCCGGTATTCTACGCGGTCTCTCAGAATGGCATAGACGATCCTGATCATGAGATGGGCGGTGGCAACCGACGCTTTTGGTTCTCCTCGTCGTTTCCGTATGCGTCGGAAATGTGCGCCGATTCGATTTGGGCTTCTGCAATTGGCCCATGCGCATTGACACCAAATGCCTTTGACGTATTTGTTCCCATGGAGAGACCGCGCGGTCTTTTTTACGCCTGCACTTTCGTTGTTTCCGGGAGCTACTCCCGCCCACGAAGCCAGTTTCGCATCGGATGAAAAATATTCCGTCACGGGGAGTGATCTCCGCCAGAAGGATGATCGCTGCTGAACGATCAATCCCGGGAATGGTGTCGACCAAATTCACCTCTTTTTCATAGGGGGGGGGATCAACAAGACGCCGGTGCTTTCCATCGCGACTCCCCGGCACTCCCGTTCCATAAGCCAATCCTGCAACTCCAGGATTTCGCGAGTGGTTGTGCCGAAAGTGCGAATTTCAGCCTCAGGACAATAGGCGATTCTCGGAGCTGCAATAGAAGACGGGTTATTTCACGGGAGCACCAATACGTTTACCGTCTTTTGACCGGTCCTCTATATATCGTCGGTTTGCAAGAAGGATGATGGGATCGTCTGGCGGATCCATTTTCATTCATAGTGATGACTGTAAAGTCATGGTGGTTATTTCGCCATCCATGGCCTCTTTTGCATCCTTAACGAAACCAGGTATTCTTATCTGCCTCACGCGGGCGGAGTTTGACTCGTTTTCATCCGAATAACGCGCCCTGGTTTCGTTAGCATTCCAAAACGCCCGCCTTTTTCACAAATAAAGATTCCCCATTTCGTTACCCCGCCCGAGACAGCTCTCCGGTGCTCACACGCACTTCCGCGAACAGTCCCGGGACCCGTTCCGACGCCCAGGGGCCGACTCCTCCCGGTGCATCAACAGCCGCACTTCCGTCACATGAGTTACGCGTCCTGCGCCACATGCCCCCCCATACCCGCCGCAGAATGTGCACCGCAAGCGCCCAACGCTGATACACAACACCCGCACCTACGCGCCTCGGATGACTACGCATCCCGCACAGCATGCAACACACGCATCCCGCTCCGCATGCAGCTTACACCCTGCACCACCTGCACCTCATGCGGCCTCGCTCGCCGCAGCTCACGCCAGCACCACATGCACCTCACCGCTCACCCGTTCTCCTCCGGCAGGCCGGCGTAGCGCCGGATGATCTCGACCAGCAGATCGTTGAGCGGACGCACCTCGAACTCGCCGACCGCCGCTTCCAGATGGTCGTTGCCGATGCCGCTGTGGTCGGTCAGGAAAACGTAGGTGCCGCCGGTCGCCGCCGCCAGAAAACGCATCAGATACTCCGTGTTCACGTCGACGCCGCTCGAAGCCACCGGCACGATCCGGATACCGAGCTTTGCCGCTTCCAGCGTCGTCTCGTGCAGTTCGTCCACGATCTGCGGCTCGTTCCGGGGCGGCGCGTCGCCCACGAGGAACAGCAGGCGCGTCCGCGCCGACCGCCGCCATTCATGCCCGCTGACCGCGTTCGTCAGCGCCTGCTCGACCGCTTCCGGATAGTCGCCGCCGCCCTCGGCCTTCTCCTTCGCAATGCGTCTCACCGCTTCGTCGATGTCGGCCGTGAACGGGTACGGCTTGATGACGTAATCGTCGTAACGGTCCCGATAGAAATTGACGCTCACTTCGATATCAAGCTGCCCGGCGCCCTTCCGCGCGCGGTTGATGACATCCTTGAGCTCTTCCCGCAGAAAATCAATCTCGTCCTGCATCGATCCCGTCGTGTCCACGACGAACATGAGATCGACTGCGTCCGACGGCTCGGGCCGCTGTTCGAACGTGACGACGAGCGGCTCTTCGCGCGGAATCGGCACATGGCTGAAAATTTTCGACTCGCCGCCCGCGCGCACCTCCACGTCGTAGCCGGGCTGCGCACGGCTCACGCCTTCCTCGTACTGTCCCCGATCGCGCGTCGGCATCGAACCCTGGTCTTCTGCCGGTTCGGGCATGTTCACGCCCGGGTAGTCCCGCTCGAACATCCGGGCATACGCATAGGCGTACCCGTCCATGTCCGTCTTCGTCCGCCAGACGAGCCGGCCGTCCGCGTCTTTCACGATGACATCGGCGTCGACGACCGGCTGCCCGCCCGCCTCGGCCCGGACGACAAGCCGGTCGAACCGGTAATACGCCCAGTAACGCCGGTTGTCCGTACCTTCACGGCTCCGGAGCAGATTCTGCCAGTCCTCCCACCGTTCAACGTCGCGCCATTCGCCGGCCGTGAGCTGACCCGGCGCCGCCTGCGGATTCCCGGCGATCCGGGATGTCCTTCCCCCCGCCTCGCCTTCCGCCGGCCGGTCGGCCGAATCGGCGCGAGGGGTACCTCCGGAAGAAGCCGCATCCGACGCCGGGCGGGATTCGCCTGAAGCGCTTCCATCGGCCGCATCGTTCCTTCCCGCTCCCGAACAACCCGCCAGAATAACGACCAAGAGCAAAACCACCGCCAGCAGCAATCGGTGCACACCGGCCGTCCAGACCGGGCGCATGCGTCTTTTTCCCGGCATACGCAGACCCCCATGAAATTTTTTTTAATCTCTAGACGCGCCGGCTGGAAAAAGGTTGCAGTCCGCCAAAAACAAAGGCGGCTTCGCGGGAAAACCTCCCGCAAAGCCGCCCGGTTCAGACGCGCTCCAGGCAATAATTCAGCAACACCGACATTTCCAGATGCTGCAGCTCCTCCAGCAAGGCGCGGGCGTCGTCGCTGCCCCGTCCCTGAACCTGCGCCTCCACGGCGTCGACGAACCGGAACGGATCCCACTCGCCCGCGGTCGCCAGCTTGCCGATCAACCGATCCGCTTCCGGCGCGCCTGCGCCCGGGCGGAACGAAGCCAGCAGATCCCGTGCCGCGTCATGCAGCCGGCTCATGGCCGGATGGCGGCCGACGCGGCGGAACCAATATTTCGAGTTCCAGTAGTCGCCCTCCATCCGGTGCATGATGCCGTGCCAGTAACTGCCCGTCGGATTCTCGATTCCCTGGGAGATCGTGTGCGACCGGTCGAGATTGCCGTTCCACAGCAGCAGGCCCGAGACGACCGCGAGCGCGTCCGGGTCGCCGCCGGCTTCCGCCTGCAGCTTGCCGATCGCCTCGTCGATCGCCCGGTCCGCCGGACCTTCGGGCGCAAGCGGCAGCAGCGGCCTGCGCGCTTCGAGCTGCCGCATCCATTCTTCCGCCTTCGCTCTCAAGCTCATGCCGATTCCCTCCCCCGATGCCGGATTGCAGCCCGATGCGAAGCCTTAGCTGCGCACCGTCTCCGGCGTCGTCAGTCTGTCGTAGAAATCGACCGCCTTGTCCTTGTCCGGCGAATTGCGCAGCGCCATCGCCGAACGCGGATGTTCGTCGAGCAGTCCCGTGATCATGTACGGAATGATGTAGCCCCACTCTTCTTTTTCCCGGAGCGGGATCATATGTTTCTCGATCATCTGGAGCACCGGACGCACTTCGTATTTCGGGTTTTTCAGCTTCGCGACGAGCAGCTCGGTCGGGCAGTTGCCCGCGGCGCGGCCCATGCCGTACACGGACGCGTCCAGCAGCTCCACGCCTTTGCCGGCCGCAAGCAGCGTATTCGCGAACGCCAGCTGCAGGTTGTTGTGCATATGAGCGCCGAGCCGCTTGTTCGGCAAATATTTCTGGAACTGGTCGACCAGGTAACTCACGTCGTCGGGCAGCAGGCTGCCGTACGAATCGACGATGTACACGATGTCGACCGGGCTGTCCGCGATCGCCTTGAACGCTTCGATCAACTGGTTCTCCATGACGTTCGAGAGCGCCATGATGTTCAGCGTCGTCTCGTAGCCCCGCTGGCGGAACAGCTCGACGAGCCGGAGCGCCTTGTCCACATCCTGGATGTAGCAGGCGACACGGATCAGGTCGAGCAGGCTTTCTTCGCGTGGCAGAATGTCATTCTCGTCCACGCGGCCGACGTCGCAGAGCGCGGACAGCTTCGTCTCGCCTTTCTGCGGAATGACTTCGCGCAGGAACTTGTCATCGAGAAACCGCCACGGCCCCGCCGAATCGGCGCCTTTGAGCAGTTTCGGCGAGTTCTTGTACCCGATCTCCATATAGTCGACGCCGGCTTCGTTCAGCCAGCGGTACAGATCTTGCACAAACTCGACGCTGAAATCCCAGTTGTTCACGAGCCCGCCGTCGCGGATCGTGCAGTCGACAATCTTGCAGTGACCGGTGTTGGAAGTCATCGGCTTGTCCAGCTCCTTCGCGTTGCGATCTATAATTTCTCATCATACGAAAAAAATCGCCGCAACGCAAAACTTTTTCTGCAAAAAAAAAAGAGTCGATCCGCCACACGCCACCCGGAACGCCCGCTCGTGGTCCGTTTTGCCGCGATACGCTTGGACGTGTCCGCGGGCGCGTTCCGCGCAGGCAAATCCCGGCCCGGGCAGAAGCGCCTCGTCCACCGCGGGGAAAGCGGCACCGAACACCCTTGCACACCGGCGGCCGGCGCAGCTTCGACCTGCATGATCCGCCGGTCACGATGGTCACCTATGACCGGTCCTGGTGGTTTCACGCCGCTGTTAACGGCTCGAAATGCCGTTACCGCCCGCCTTCAGCCGGCCCCGGCGGCCTCGCGCCACCACTAACGGCACAATTTGCCGTTAATCGGGCCAGCCACCCCGTGCGGACACGCAATAACGGCACGAATTGCCGTTATCGCCCTCCTTCGCCCTGGACCGGCGGCCTCGCGCCACCACTAACGGCACATTTTGCCGTTAATCGGGCCAGCCACCCCGTGCGGACACGCAATAACGGCACGAATTGCCGTTATTGCCAGCGCCCTCCTGTAACAGAACGGCGTTCCGTTATTCGGACCCGACACCGCATGCAAACCGCCATTAACGGAGCAGCGTTCCGTTAACCAATCCCGCCCCGCAAGCGAGCCTACACCCATATCCCGCCACACGATGCGGCCGCCTCGCGCCGATACGCGTAATTCAGTTCGCACAGCTCCAGAAGCGCGCGTTTCGTGCCGCGCTTCGGCACCGTGATGCGTACGGAAGCTCCCTTCAATCGCCGAAGCTGCTCCGCCGTCCCCCGGACGTCTCCGATCCGGTTGACGATCAGCTCGTCCGGTACGTGAGCCCCCGAAGAGCCGTAATATTCAATGATGGCCCGATCGTCCGGCACCCCGCCAATGCGCTCCGCCTCCCGATATTCCATCGCCGACAGCATGCCGCGCTTGATCCGGGCGATCAGCATCCCGTCCTCCCCGAGATACAGCACGTCCTGATCGTGCCGCGTCTTCAGGTCGACGACCTGCGCGTCCGTCTCGCGTTCCAGCGCGCGGATCAGGCGCAGCAGCTCCCCCGCCCGCTCGAAATCGAGCCGATCCGCGCTCCGCTCCATCTCGGCCCGCAGCAGCCCGGCCAGCCCGCTCCCGTCTCCTGCGAGCAACTCCGCAACATACCGCGCCTGCCCCGCGTACTCCTCCTCCGTCTGCAATCCCGCGCAGACGCCGCCGCAGCGGCCGAGGTGCCAGCGGAAGCAGACTTCATCCGGCATCGGATCGCATGTTCGAAGCCGGAAGCGATCGCTGAGGAACTCGGCGAGCGTCTTCAGGCACCATTCCCCGGCGGGACCGAAGCGGACGACGGCTCCGTCGTCATCCGGTTCCGGCCGGTCGCCTCTGCGGCTGCGAAAGCAGGCCCGCAGCATCGGGTGCGGCCCGCTCGTCAGCACCAGTTCGCCGAACCCGCTGTCTTCCCGCTTCAGGGCGCGGTTGACGGGCGGCTGGTGCATTTTGATCAGATGGTTCTCGAGCGTCAGGCTTTCCGTCTCGTTCGTTGCAAGGATGATCTCGATGGCGGCCACGTTTCGGACCAGTTCGCGGAACCGGGGGCTTTTCTGCGGCTGATGGAAATAGGAACGGAGCCGGCTGCGCAGATTGACGGACTTGCCGATGTAGAGCACGCGCCCGTCTTCGCCGCGCATGATGTAACAGCCCGGCCGCTCCGGATACTTGTGCGGTTGAAATTCGAACGGCATCGCCGGCGCTCCTTCCGTCCGGGAACTGTGACAACTTTGGTAACAGTTTTCCGCTCGCGTTGACGGCTTATCTCCCGACAGCTACAATCATACCAAAATCAAGCCGGGAAGGATGGTGCCGCATGTCGGAAATCTACGCCATCGAGGTCAAAACGATTGACGGCCGGAACATTGCCATGTCGGAGTACGAAGGACAGGTGCTGCTGATCGTCAACACCGCCACCCGCTGCGGATTCGCGCCGCAGTTCACGGGGCTGGAGGAGCTTTATCAGAAGTACAAGGATCAGGGGTTTGCCGTGCTGGGGTTCCCGTGCAACCAATTTGCCGGTCAGGAGCCAGGGGATGACGCCGAGATCGCGTCGGCCTGCTCGCTCAACTTCGGCGTCACGTTCCCGCTGTTCGCCAAAGTCGACGTGAACGGCCCGAACCAGCATCCGCTGTTCCGTCTGCTCAAGCGCCAGAAATCCGGTTTTCTCGGCTCGGAAGCCATCAAGTGGAACTTCACGAAGTTTCTCGTCGACCGCAAGGGCAACGTGGTCAAACGGTACGCGCCGACCGTGAAGCCGGAGAAGATCGAAGCGGATATCCGCAAACTGCTGTGATGAGCCATGTACCGGCTCGCATACGAGACAACGCTCTGGAACGAGATTACCGTCTATGAGACGGGCGCCTTGTTCGGAAGGACCGGCCGGTTCCGCTGCCTCCGCTTTGCCGACGAAGCGGTGCAGGGAGCGATCGACCTCAAAGATCCCGGCCGGATCGTGCTGGAATACCCCCGGGCGCTCATCCATCTGATGGAGCGGAATGCGCCGGGATTCGGGCGGGCGTTCATGATCGGCCACGGCATCGGCACGATCCCGTCGCGTTATCCCGCAGGCGCGTTCACGATCGCCGAGATCGACGAACGGGTCGTTACGCTGAGCCGGGAATATTTCGGCTACCCGTGGGACAATGTCGTCATCGGCGACGGGCGCAGGCTGCTGGAAGCGGAGCCTCCGGCTTCGCTCGATGTCGTCCTGATCGACGCGTTCACGAAGGACGGTACGCCCCGCCATCTGACGACGGTCGAATGTTTCCGCATGGCCGGCGGCAAGTTGCGGAGCCCGGGCCTTGTGCTCCTCAATCTGGCCGGCAGGATGCGCGGCGACCGCCGCATTGCGTCCATCCACGCATCCCTTGCCGAGGCGTTCCGCCATACCGCCGCCTTCTTCCTGCCGGAATCGCCCGGCCGCCCGTACGGCAATGTGCTGCTTGCGGGCAGCAGCCGGCCGATCGCCTTCGCCGCCGAAGGGATGGCCGGATTCCGCCCGTTCGCACCGGAACCGGGGTTCGCCCTGCGCGACCGCCCCGAATGACGCCGCAGCCGCCCGGCATCCGGCGGGTCAGCGTTCCAGCTTCACGATGAGCACGTTGCTGAGCAGCCGGCCCGGCGTCGTCACATATTTCCCGTTGTAGTACAGACCGCTCGATGCGCCGCCGTCGAGGTTCATCGCCTGCCAGGCGCCCGCCTGGCGCATGATCTCCGCGAGCTGCGGGATCGTCGCCGCCGGGACCGTGACCAGCATCAGCTTGTGGTCGCGGGTAATGCCGAGGGCGCTTCGCGCTCCGCTGCTGGTCAGAATCTTCGGGTCCCGGAAGCGTTCGCCCTCGACGTCCAGAGTCACTTTGCCGTCCCTCACCAGCCGCGGTCCCGCCTGGATCGCGCCATCGATGTTTCCTTCCCGGATGAGCTCGGGCATATCGCCGCCATCCGCCACTTCCGCCAGGTTGTTCTTGTCATAGATGAACGTGGCGCGGACTTCACCGGTGCCCCGGTTCAGCACTTCGCCGTCGTTCATGATCCATCCGTACGGCATTTTGATGTCCGATTCCGTATAAGCGTCGAAGAACGCGCCGTTGATCGCGACCATTGCACCGTGCCGTTCGGCGATGCTGCTCAGCGCTTCCGTCCGGCCGATCTTGCCGCCGGCCGGCACGACATCGAGCTCGACGCGCGGGTCCATGAGCGAGATCGTGATGATCTGCGCCTTGAACGACTTGCCGCCCACCTTGAACGTGCGTGATTCATGGACGATCGGCGATTTGTCCGTCCGGATCGAGCCGAGCGGCACGACCGGAAGCCGGACATCTCCGTCCTGCTGCGCAATGCGCACCGCATTGATCTCCTTCTGCCATTCGACCGACAGCCCCAGGGCGGTGCCGACGAACCGCAGCGGGACGTAAGTTGCGCCGTCCAGCGCGAACGGCGGCGCGTCAAGCGGCATGGCCTCGCTGCCGATACCGGCTTCGGACCAGCCGAGATGCAGCACGATCTCCTTGCCTTCCCTGCGGAGGACGATCCGCTCCGCCTCCGGCTGCCAGTCGACAGCCGCTCCGGCGTATTCGCCCATCAGCCGCAGCGGGACGAACGTCCTGCCGGTATCCTCATCCAGATAGGCGAATTGTTTCGGTCCGGCCTGAAGGGCCGTGGCCGACGCGGCGAACATGAGACTTGCTGCGACGATTGCTGCTGCGATTTTGTGACATCCGTTTCTGAGATATTCCAATTTCTTCCCACTCCATGTCGTGTGTTGGTGTAGATTGACGGTATATATATCGGAAAATGCTTCCACGAAACTGAGACTTTCTTCCCGTTCGGTCGCCGCTTATGAGGCAAGCCCGCCTTCCGGCCGAGAAAAAAAACCCGGGCATCCGGCAAATGCCGAATCCCGGGCTGTCCAAAAACTACGCTTCAATCGGTTTGAACGCGATCCAATCCACCTGGATGCCCGCCTTGACCGGTTCGACCCTGAGCTCGTAAAGCCCCGCTTCCAGCCGAACCTTCGCCAGTTTCCGCGGAATCCACTGGCCGGCCGTGCCATTCGTCTGCACCGTCGCCGTGAGCCGGCCATTCAGATACACGTTGCACGCGCTCTGGGCCGTGAAGAACTCCGGCGACATGACGCCCGCCAGCATCCGGTATTCGCCGGACCGGCTGATCGAAAGCCACGCCGGGCCGTCCGCGGGCAGCTTGATCTGATGCTGCCCGTCAGCCGACTGCACCTTATCCGGCGAAGGCGCCTGCGCGGGATCGGCCGGAGAAGCTTCGAACGTCTTCTCGGGCTCCTGCTTGCGCCGGAACACCGGCGCCTGCATCAGGAAGCGGAGGATGTTCAGGGCGCTGCGCTGCAGTTCGCCGCGCGTCAGCTTGCCGGCCGCCAGCGCTTCCATCGTATTGTCGCCCATCGCGTTCGTCTCCGCGCCGTAGTTCGGCACGACCATGTACAGGTCGTTCTGCGCGCGCACCATGGCCGCCGTATTCTGCCGGCTGGATTCGCCGCCTTCCACGGGATCGTTCATGCTCGCCCACCAGTCGGTCATGACGATGCCCTCAAATCCCCATTCTCCGCGCAGAATCGTCGTGTTCAGATCGTAGTTCGACGCCGTCCAGACGCCGTTGACCGGATTGTAGGCCGTCATGATCGCGTTCGCGCCGCCCTGCTTCACCGCGATTTCGAAGCCGCGCAAATACAGTTCGCGCAGCGCGCGTTCCGAGACGACCGCGTTGACCTTCGTCCGATATTTCTCCTGGTTGTTGCAGGCGAAATGCTTCAGCGTCGCATTCGAGCCGCCGCGCATGATGCCCCGCACGCAGGCCGCGCCGAACAGGCCCGTCACGAGCGGATCTTCCGAGAAATATTCGAAGTTCCGGCCGTTCAGCGGGTTGCGCCGCAGGTTCATGCCGGGACCGAGCAGCACGTCGATGTCGTTGCTGACCAGTTCCTTGCCTTCGAGCACGTACAGCTCTTCCACCAGTTCAACATCCCAGGTGGCCGCCAGCAGCGTGCCGATCGGCACCTGCGTCGCCTGGTGCCCGCTGTCCATGCGGATGCCCGACGGGCCGTCGGCCGTGCAGCCGATCGGCACGCCGAACTTCTGGAACAGCCGGTCGCTCAGGCCGCCGAAGGCGGAAGCCGTGCCCGGCGTAACCAGCGGGTTGATCATGCCTTCGCCGCGGACGAGGACGGCCAGGTCTTCGTCGGTCAGCTGGGCGACGAAGTCTTCCAGGCTCACCTTGCCCGCCTCGACATCCCGCAGCGTATAGCCGCGGTCGCCGGCATACGGAATCGGCTCGGGCAGCCGCTCACGGATCCGCTCGGCGAGCGAAATGCGGCGCGTCGGCACCTCTTCGTATGCCAGCTCATACGTGCCGTCCGCCTTGCGCGCCCCCGGCTTCATCCGCTTGAACGGTTCGGTCGGCGCCAGCGCTTCCTCGAGCTGTTCCACGACAACGAGCTCGGGCACGGTATAGCCTTCCCCGCCCTCGAAGCGGACGGGGGCCGCGTCCCGGACGCTCGTCCCGGCATGCAGGACGTATGTCCCCGCTTCCAGCACGTAGGCGGACCGGTGCCCCGTCGCGCCGCCGTCGTCGTAGGCGGCCATTCGGCGCACCGGGAACTCGAGCACGAGCCGCTCCGACTCGCCGGGCCCCAGCAGCCGCGTCTTTGCAAACGCTGCCAGTTCGCGCGCCGGCCGGCCCAGCTTGCCCTGCGGCGCTTCGTAATAAAGCTGCACGACCTCCCGCCCCGCGTATTCCGTGCCGGTGTTGGTGACGGTGACGCCCAGGGAGATTCTTTTTTCTCCGTCCCGGATGGCCAGTCTCGCCTCTTCGGGCTCGATCCGGAACGTCGTGTAGGAGATGCCGTACCCGAACGGGAACAGCACCTTGTCCGGACAGAATGTCTCGAAATAGCGGTACCCGACGTAGATATCTTCCTGGTAATAATTCCGGAACTCGTCCCCGTAATTGCGCGTCGACGGGTAATCGTCGATCGACCGGGCGATCGTGTCGGTCAGCTTGCCGCTCGGCGTCACATCGCCCGCGAGCACATCGGCGATCGCGTTGCCGCCTTCCATCCCGCCGTGCCATGCGTAGATGACGCACGGGATCGGATGCTTGAAGCGCCCGCTGTCCAGCCAGCTCATGTCGATGATGTTCGACACGTTGAGCACGACGGCCGTCTGCTCGAAATGCGCCGTCACCCGCTCCAGCATCGCCAGCTCGTCATCGGTCAGCAGCCAGCTTCCCGGTTCGATGACGTTGTCCTTGTCCTCGCCCGCCGTCCGGCCGATGACGACGACCGCCTTGTTCGACACGGCCCGGGCGGCCGCCACCAGTTCGTCCGTCAGCGGCATTTCCTTCTGATGCCACGGCTCGGCCGCCCATCCGCCGCCGCCGTTGTCGAACGGGTTCTCCCCGATCCACCGCGCATAGACGGACGCCAGCTCCTCGTTGACGCGAATCTGCTTCTTGCTCCGGAGGCCGTCCAGCAGATTCGTCGTGTACGGCACGTTCACGCTGCCGCCCGATCCGGTGCCGCTGCGGTAATAGTCAATTTGGCATCGTCCGAATACGGCGACGTTGTCGCCCGGCCGAAGCGGCAGCACCTGTCCGTCGTTCTTCAGCAATACCGCGCCTTCCGCCGCGACCTTCCGACAGAATTCGGCGAATCCCGGCAGCGGGATGCCGTATTTTGCTGTGTCCAAAGCTGCCCCTCCCTGAATCATCTGTATCGTTCGGATCAATTATAACAGATTTTTGAGGCCGTCACGGAAGCGCCATTTTATATTGGGGAATGCAACAATTCATTGAAAAACACCGCGATCTCCTGGTCGTTGATCTTGCAGGCCTAGAAAGGATGAAAGGCCGTGATCAGGGTGTCCCCGCTTGATGTGTATTGAATTCGAACCTCATCACGGGAGCCCAGACGGAACACGATCCCAAATTGACGCTGGCACTATGACCTTCGGCATCGGCCAGCCATGCGTGTCTTTCGGAAGCCACATCATTGTACCAGTCCATGATGCGTTCAATCTGATCCTGTTCCAGGTCGATCTCCAGAAACCGGATGGTGGAATCTCCGGCTTGTTCGAATCCTGTCTTGCCCTCGCTGATTTTCGCATGTGCTCGTATTGCAGCAACGGCAGCGGCCCGCTCTGCTCTTGCATGCCTTCGCCGTTCATGCAGCCGGCGGTTGCCATGATGGCAGCGGCGACGAGCGCAAGCAGGAACGCTTTTTTCACGCTTCTCCTCTCCTTCCGATCATTTCTCCACTGCTTCATTCTTCCGCAACGAAATATACCGCTCCCCGACGCCGACCAATTGCTCCAGCACGGGCTCCAGGCTTCTCCCGAAATCGGTCAGGCTGTACTCCACCTTCGGGGGAACGGTCGGGTAAACGGTGCGTTCCACAATGTTGTCGGCTTCCAATTCCCGAAGTTGCGTCGTCAGCACATGCCGGGACATGCCGGGGATGAGCCGCTGAAGCTCGCTGAATCGCCTCGTCTGCCCGAGCAGCTCATGGATGATCCGGGGCTTCCATTTCCCGCTGATCATGTGCAGCGCCTCTTCGACCGGACAGCCGTACACCCCGCCCTGATAAGGCATTACTTCACGCCTCCCGCGGTCAGCTTTTGCTGACTGAGTCAACATATTCTGCGTACTTCCCGGGTTGATCAAAATCAGATACACTTGCAAACGACAACATGCCATTGAAGGAGGCGTCCGGCATGAATCCATCCGCTCAACCGAAACCGGTCATGAATCCGGAAGACATGAACGCCGCGTTTGCGGAAGCCTGCAACTCCGGCAGCATCGACAACCTGCTCGCATTGTACGAACCCGATGCCGTACTGGTTCAACCGGACGGCAATCCGCTTCGGGGAACCGGACAGATTCAGATTGAGCTTGAGGATTTGCTGCGGCAGAACGGCCGCATGGAATCCCGCAACGTCCACTGCATCCGCTTCGAAAACATCGCCTTGCTGCGCGGGCACTTTGTCTTTCGGGCCGAAGGTCCGGACGGCCGTCCGATTCGAATCGAGGGCTATACCTCGGAAATCGTCAGACGGCAGCCGGACGGCACCTGGCGCTATATCGTCGACCATCCCTTCGGCGGCGGCCAGCCGTAACACGCCGGCCATGATTCAGATTCCAAGCTCGCCGCGGATGCGCTCCTGGTTCTTCCGGTGATCGTCCCGCATGTTCCGCGGATAGGCGTAACCATCGATCAGCGCGTCGATTGCCGCCTGGTCGCCCTCCCTGACCAACTCCCTGAGACGCGCGATGTACGCGATGTCCCTGTCCCGCCTCCGCCGGATTTCATTGACGTCCGATGTGCAGGATCCGTGCCCGGGGATCAGCAGGCTCACCCGATGCCGCCCGAGGATCGGCTCCGCCTTCGCCAGCGTCTCCTCGTACAGCAGGCTGCTGTGATGAATGAACGGAAACTCGACATCGGACAGATAATCTCCCGCGATCCAGACGCCGAGCGGCTCGACGATCGTGAACAGTCCGTCCGGGTTGTGGCCCGGGCTTTGGTAGAAGACGAGCCGCGTCCCACCGATGTCCAGCGTAGCGCCGTCGCCGGAGATGACGTGATCGACGGCCGGGTAAGCGATCGGATAGTCCCGGTCAAGGTAATAGCCGTCGTCGAAGGCGCGGATCTCTTCGAGGATTGCTTCCCGTTCGTTCCCGGGCTTGGCCGCGAAGCTTTCGCTCGCGATGACAGAAGCGCCGGGGAAGGCGCCCCAGCCGAGAATATGGTCGAAATCCGAGTGGGTGAACAGCAGATACACCGGCCGTCCGGCCCGGATGTCCCCGACATGCGCCCGGATCCGCTCCACCTCTCCCGGCAGCCAGCACGGGTCGACGACCAGCACCATATCTTCAGTCGCGATCACCGCGGCGTTCGTCTTGTACAATGCGCTCTGAAAAAGATCCACCGATGTACGGCTTTCTCCCACTCCGTTCACGCTCCGATCCGCTTTCTGGCATTTTCTTTCAATTTACCACCCGAAAAGCGGATCCGTCCACTTTGTAATGCCGGGACGCCCAGGCGACACCCAATGCGGGCAGGCCGTCAGACATGAGATATGGATTGTTGAGCAAGGCGGCCTCGGGTACGACGCTCAGGTAAGCTTTCAGCGCCGCAGCGTTCGCGTCGCTATCCAGAATGCCCGCAGTCGCCTCGTACTGGGCCGGGAACGAACCGCCCAGATTTTCGATGAAGGGCTGCGCCGTTTCCAGATCGGACGTCAGCAACACCTGTGCGTTCGCATCCACAAGCGTCCGGACAAGCTCGCCGAACTCCGTCATCGTCCATCCTTCCATCGGCTCAGATCCATTCCGCCAGACTGACGACCTGATCCTGCGCCAAGGTCCGGGCTTCTGCGGGCGTCATCTCGATGATGTCCGGCTGCCATTCCGCCGTGCTCTCCAGCAACGTCTTCACGGTCTTCGTGTTCCCCAAAAAAATAGTCCAGATCCAGCACTTCAATCTCCACATTCGTTCCCTCTCCTTCGTCTCAGCCCCTCCGAGCAGCGCCACCCTGAGCGTGCCGCTCAGATTGCTTTTTTCATCCTGCCTGATGCCGGGCAGCGCCGACTGGCATGCCGTCAGGAACAACAAACAGGCAACCGCAACGGCCGTCCGCTTTCTCATGTTCTTTGCATCCCCTTTGCAATCATCTGATGTGGGATTTGCCGGAGGAACGACAATGATGCAATAACTAAAAGTGCTTTCAACACTGTAAAAGCCGTATGCGATTTGCATGATGAATCGTCTTTTGTTATTGCGTTAAACCTAAAAATTTGCAAGGTTTGGTTCCATATTGGACACACGACCATTCTCACGCTTCACACAAACTAAAAAAGTCCGGAAATACAGGATTAACATCCCTGTATTTTCCGGACTTCGCCGAACGATTGTCACGCCTGCAGCTGTTTCAATTGATAGAACTCCCCGCGCCGCTGCATCAGCTCTTCGTAGCTGCCGACTTCCTGGATGCGGCCGTTCTTCATGACGACGATCCGGTCGGCGTCGCGTATCGTCGACAGCCGGTGCGCGACGATGAACGTCGTCCGGCCGCGGATCAGTTCGCGCATCGCCTTCTGGACGACGAACTCCGAGATGTTGTCGAGCGCGGAGGTCGCTTCGTCGAGGAAGATGATGCGCGGATTGCGGATCATCGCGCGCGCAATCGCGATCCGCTGCCGCTGGCCGCCGGACAGCTTGCCGCCGTGCTCGCCGATCATCGTGTCCAGCCCGTCGGGCATGGCGGCGATGACGTCCTGCAGGTTCGCCATCCGGATGACGCGCTCGAGCTCTTCCTCCGACACATTCGTAAGACCATACGTGATGTTCTGGCGGATCGTGCCGGAGAAGAGCACCGTGTTCTGCGGCACGACCGCGATCTGGCGGCGGTAGGCGCGCATGTCCAGCTCGTCGAACGGCACGCCGTCGAGCAGGATGCGGCCGTTCGTCGGCCGGTAGAAGCCGATCGCCAGATTGAGCACGGTCGACTTGCCCGCGCCGGATTCGCCGACGAGCGCGATCGTCTCGCCGGGCTTCACGTGCAGCGTGAAGCCGTTCAGCACGTGTTTGTCCGTATCTTTGTAGTGGAAGTGGACGTTCTCGAAGCGGAATTCGCCGCGGATGTTGTCCGGCACCTTCGTGCCCTGATACTCGTCCGTCTCGGTCGAGGCGAGCACTTCGGTGACGGAGTGGATCGACTCGAAACCTTTGGCGAACTGCGGATAGACGTTGATCAGGTTGCTGATCGACATCATGATCGTGCCGAACAGCCCCTGGTACATGACGACGTCACCGATCTGGATCCGGCCCTGATAAGCCAGCATGCAGGTGAACGTGAGACAGATGACCTGGAACAGCGTGAACGTCACCCAGCCCGAGGCGCCGAACACCGCTTCCGTGATGTCGAGCCGGTACCCCTTGCCGCGCAGATTGACGAGCGTGCCGTTCACCTTCTCGATCTCGATGTCCTCGAGCCCGTGCGCCTTCGTCACCGGCAGCATCTCGACCGACTCGGCCACGGCGCCGGACATTTCCTCGATCTGCCGCCGGAAGTCCCGATTGCGCTGGCGGATTTTGTTCCGGAAGAAATAGACGAGTCCGCCCGCGAACGGCAGCAGCACGATGAACAGCGAGGCGACGGCCAGGCTCGTGGCGGCCGCGATCGTCACGGCGGCGATGATGTTCAGGATCGCCGGCACGAACGAATACATGACCTGCTTGCTGAGCAGCTCGATCTGCTCGACGTCGCGCAGCACTTTCGCCTGCATTTTGCCCGAGCGTAGCTCGCTGTGATACGACATGGACAGATGCTGCAGCTTCCGCATCATCGTGCCGCGCAGCCCGGCTTCCATCAGCCGCGAGGAGCGGCTCATGAAGCTGACATGCAGCGTCTGCGTGGCGATGTTCTGCAGCACGACCACGAACAGGACGGCCGCGTCGATCCAGAACCACTTCAGATCGGCATCCGGCTTGCTGATGATGTTGATCATGTCCGCGGTGAGCACCGACATGATCCATACGGGCGAATGTTTGATGATGAAAAAGAGAAGCGACAGCAGCAGATTGATGCGCTGTCCCCGATAAAGCCTCCACAACGTCCTGAACGGCCGGCCCTTGCGGCCGCCCGCGTCCATGAACACGCGTTCGAAATCAGGCGTTTCCTTGCTCCGTATGCCCATGCTGCCTCCCGCTCCATAATCGCGATGCCGTTCTCTGTCCGGAATCCTTCGCACAATTGTCACAATACGAGTCCCATTTTACCCCCGGTGCGCCTGCGCGTCTACTGCACAAGTCTCAGAAATCATGGATAAAATGCATGAAAATCCGCAAAAATCACCGGGAACGCCGGGAAGCCGACAGAATGAACGGTCCCGCTCCCGTCAGCGCCATCATGATCAGTCCCGTGAACATCGAGACGCCGTACTGTCCCATCCAGGCCGGACCATCGGCAATGGCGTCGTAAAGGATGCCGCCGATGAGCGGCCCGACGAACCCCATAAGTCCGGTGGCCGCCGCGAATACGGCGATATACATCGGCCGGTCCGCCTTCGGCGTATCGCCGATCAGGAAGGTGAAGTTCAGCAGATTGTATCCGCCCTGTCCGATCCCGAGGGCAACGTGGACCAGCACCAGCACGGCGAGCACGGGCAGGAACGCAAGCCCTGCCCACAGCAGGCACGCGAGCGCGATGAACGGCAGGCTGCACAGAAGCAGCTTGAAGGCCGGATACCGTGCGTTCAGGCTTCCCCAGGCGTAGTAGCTGATCATCATGACGATCATCTGGACGGTCGTGACGACCGTAACCGCCGTGTAGCTGACCCCGAGTATATCCAGCATGACGTAGGAGAACAGCGGGACGGCCGCGTTCTGGATCAGGATGAACAGCGCGATGAATCCGGTCGCGGTCATGAACGCCCGGTCGCGGACCGGCTTCAGCAGCCGGCCGACGCCGGATGTCTCCTGCGATTTCTCAAACGGCAGATTCGGATAGCGGAGCAGCATGATTCCGTTCCATACCGTGCAGATTGCCGCCGTCAAGTACAGGATGGCGAATCCGGCGCCCGGGGAACCGGCGCTTTCCAGAATTTGACCCGACAGGAGCAGCGCGATGCTGGCGAACGCCCAGTGCACCGTATTCCGCACGCCGAAATAGCGTCCGCGCACCTGCGCAGGGACCATGTCGCTCATGAGCGAAGACCAGACGACGCCGCTCACGGCGGCGCTGATGAACGAGCAGGCGAACAGCGCGACGAATGCCGGCACGCGCGCCGGCACCGGCAGCAGCACGGGAATCAGTCCGGTCAGCACCCAGAACATCCGGTGCAGAATCCCGGACAGCGCCATCCAGAATTTCCGGTTCTCCATCCGTTGCATGAAGAACGCGGCGAACACCTGCACGATGTTCGCGAGCGACTGGATGGCGAGCACGAGGCCGACCGCCGTCGACCCCGCCTTCAAATAAAGAAGGAAGGCGGTCAGAATCGGACCGCCCAGAATGTTGCCGATGATCGTGGCGGGAATGCCCTCGATCACCGACGTCTGCAGCCAGCGGCGCTGCTCGGTGGCGTTCCGCCGGAAGCGGAACGCCTTCAGAAACGCAATCTGCGGCATATCGATGCTCCTTCTCGGGTGTTACGTCTTCGTCATGCCGTTGTCCGAGCCGCTCCGAGCTGCAGTACATATTCGGCCAGCGTCCGCGTCATGACGCCGGTTGCCCCCTTCATGTCCCAGCCTCTGTCCTTGAACAACCAGGCGGTTCCGCCGATGTCCAGGTGAATCCACGGCAGTCCGTCGGCGAATTCGCCGATGAACAGCCCGCCCGTAATCGTGCCGGCATGGCGGCCGCCGCTGTTCTTCAGATCGGCGGCATCGCTCTCGAGTTGTTTGCGGTATTCCGGCCAGGACGGCAGCTGCCAGATCCGCTCGCCCGTCCTGCGGCTAGCTTCGATCAGTTCGGCGAGGAACGCGTCGTCGTTCGTCACCGCGCCGGTCGCGACGTCGCCGAGGGCGACCATGACGGCGCCGGTCAGCGTCGCCACGTCGATGAGCCGGGTCGCGCCGCGCCGGATGGCGGTCGTCAGCCCGTCGGCCAGCACGAGCCGGCCTTCGGCGTCGGTGTTGACGACTTCGACCGTCCGGCCGCTCATCGTCTTGAGCACGTCGCCGGGCTTCAGCGCCCGGTCCGACGGCATGTTCTCCGCCGCCGGAATGACGGCGACGACGTTGACGGCGGGTTTCGCCTCGGCGATCACCCGCATCGCGCCGAGCACCGCAGCGGCGCCGGCCATGTCGGAGATCATCTCCTCCATGCCGTCCGCGCGCTTGAGCGAAATGCCCCCGGTGTCGAACGTGATGCCTTTGCCGATGAGGCCAAGCTTCTCCTTCGCATCCGGCGCGCCTTCATAGTGCAGGACGATCATGCGCGGCGGATTGGCGCTACCCTGGCCGACGCCGAGCAGCCCGCCCATCTCCAGCTCCGCCGCAGTCCATTCATCGATCACTTCGATGTCGAGCTCAAATTCGTTGGCCAGCGCTTCAGCTTCGAGCGCCAGCATCTCCGGCGTCAGCATGTTGCCCGGCAGATTCGTGAGCCGGCGGGCATAGGCGACCGCTTCGCCGAACATCCGTCCCCGGCGCATGCCCGCCTGAAACGCCTCCGCCGAAGGGTCCGCCGCCGGTTCCGCGGGTGCGAACACGACGCGCAGCTTCGGCTCCTCCGGCTGCTCCCGGCGCTGCGGCACGCGGGCGGCGGCGCCGAGCATGAAGCCTTCCGCCAGCGCCTGCGCGCGGAGCCGCACCGCCTCCTCCGCGTCTTTCTCCGCCCCGCCCTTCAGCAGTTCCGGGCCGATGAGGACGCAGATGTTCTCCGTCTTGAGCTGCTTGCAAGCTTTCGCCGCGGCCGCTCCCGCCTGGCGCAGCGCATCGGCCGTACCGTCGCCGATGCCCGCGAGCACGACATATCCGGCTTTCATCGTCCCGAGCGTCGGGAAGGTCTGGGTGCCGCCCGCCTCGCCCTTGAACAGGCCGGACGTTCGGAACCGGCCGATCGCTTCCGCCAGTGCGGGGGGAAGCGGGCCGTCAGCCTTGCCGGCTGCCTCTCCGGCTTCCGGTCCCGCGAAGACGACGGCCGTCCCGGCAGATTCCAGCGCTTCCTGCAGACCGCTTGTATAATGAAATTCGATTCCCAAGATCCATCCTCCAAACCGCAATGCTTTGCCCATCCCATGAAAAGCAAAAGAATCGGGCGCTAACCCGATTCTAATGCTTTAATCCACCGAAGGCAAATAGATCTTGAACTCCGTTCCTTCGCCCGGACGGCTGTTCACCCGGATCGTTCCGCCGTGATTTCGGATGATGCGGTAGCTGACCGAAAGTCCCAGCCCGGTACCCTGTTGTTTCGTCGTGAAGAACGGATCGAACAGGCGGCTCATCGTCGACTGGTCCATCCCTTTGCCGTTGTCGCGGACGGCAATCTCGACGAATGCGCCGTCTTTCCGTGCGATGATGTCGATGCGCCCGCTCCTTGCGCCGCCGAGTTCGGTGATCGCATCGAGCGCGTTCTTGACGATGTTCAGCATCACCTGCTTGATCTGCTTGACATCGATCGATACTTTCGCCTGTGCGTCGTACGCTTCAAGATGCATCTGGCAGCCTCGCATGATCGCTTCGCTCTCCGACAGCAGCATGACTTCCTTCAGCAGCGATTCAATGGTGACGATCTGCGCCATCGGTGCGGAAGGCTTGCTCGAGTTGAGAAATTCATAGATGATGTCGTTCGCGCGGTCGATCTCGTCGAGGATGATGCACGCGTATTCCTCTTTGCCGAGCGTCATCAGATGCGGCCTGAGCAGTTGAATGAAGCCGCGGATCGACGTGAGGGGATTGCGGATCTCGTGCGCGATGGATGCCGCGATTTTGCCGAGCATGGCGAGCTTGTCGTTCTGATAGGCCGTCTGCTCGATCTGCTTGAACTCGGACACATCCTTGACACTGACCAGATATTGGCCGTCCAGTTGGTCGCCGTACGTGATGGTGATGAGCAGATGGCGCCCCTGCGCGTCCTGCATTTCGAAATACCGGGAGCGCTTCAGCACCATTTCCTTGCAAATCCGGAGAATCATCCGTTTGACGGAACGCTTGAGCTGCGGGTGGAAAAGAATATTGCGCAGGTTGCAGCCTGCAAGCGTTTTCCTCGGAACGTCGAGCAACTTCGCCACCTGCAGATTGATGAAGGACAGCGTGCCTTCGCTGTCAAACAGAGCGATGCCGCAATCCATGTGCTGCAGAACGCTTTCATACTTGTTTTTGACATCAACAACCGAGCGGCGCGAGCGGTTTAGCTGCTCCTTCATTTCCGTGTACCATTCAAACGTCGGTCCGGTTTGCAGTTTCTTGCCGCGGAAAGCCGTCATGGTTTCAATTAGAAACGGAAACGACCGGTCATAGATGCCAAGCGCTTCCTCCGGCTCCGCATTGGCAATCAGCATCTGTACGGCGGCGTGGTGCATCGCGACGATATCTTCCGGCTGAACCCCCTCCAATGTACGGCCCAATTCGACCGCATTCTGAAGCGAGACCGGCGATTCGGTTCGCAAATAGGCTGCAAGCGCGGGAAAATAACGCCTGCTGGTCGACAACATCAAACCGCCCTCCTCCGCATTCCGGACGGAAAAGTCGGCACCTGGGCTAAGGGTTCCACCCGCCATCCAAACCAATCGGCATCGCCTCCGTTGTTGATCCTGGATGCGCAGTCATTCCAAACCTCGGTTACCCTAATCATAGAGACGGGCATGACAGCGTGTCAACCGAAGAGTTTGTCGATTTGTGTGGTCGCTTAAGCCGTTTCTTCCTTCCTGGTCCGGGCCGCTCATTGCCGCCTGGGACCCGGACCTTCGCCTCCGGCATAAGCGGCGGAATCTGCTCCGGACCGCATAAATCCGGCCATTTGAACATCCCGGGAGCCGGGTCGATCGTCCTGCTGCCGTTCCGCCTTCCGCTCGCCTGCTCCGTCATGCCGGCCGCGGGAATTTTGTCCATAACTCCGATATTTGTCGTTTGAGCTCCTTTTCTGTTGATACTGCTCCTGTTGTTTTTGCCGATTCTGCTCTTGCTCCTTCTGCTGTTTCTGATCTTGTCGATTCTGCTGTTTTTGCTCTTGCTGTTTTTTCTGCTCCTGCTGTTTCTGCTTCATCTGTTCCTGCTGTTCCCGTTGTTTCTTCTGTTCCTGACGCTTCTCCCGCTCCTGCTGTTGCCTCAGCTCTTGCAGCTTCTTATGTTCCTGTTTTTTCTGTTCTTGCTGTATCTTCTCCTCCTGCTGCTTCTGTTGCTTCCGGCCGGCTGTCTGCTGCTCCGCTGTGCGCGCGGACGACGATGCCTCGCGCTGCAGCCAATCCGGCGTCTGCCGTTCCGGCTTGCGATCGTTCGACACGGTGTCGCGCTGATTCCGGCCGGCCGTCTGCTCCGCCTTCCAGGCCGCCAGCCATGCGGACTGTCCCGCGGACTGCCGGACTTTCTCCGCTTTCTCCACGGACTTCTTCGCCTTGCCGGCCTTCTCATTCGACCGGTATGCCTGCTTGTCCTTCTTGCCGGCGTTTGGCGACGCCTTATTGCCTGCGTCCGCGGAAGCCTTCTTCCCGGCGTTCGCCGATGCCGCCTTTCCATTGCCTGAACCCGCGGAATTATTCTGCGCTTTCACCGCCTCTTTGGCCAGCAGTTCGGCGAGTTCGCGTTTCCGCTCTTCGTCCGACTGCCCGTCGCCGAGCAAGCCGGAGATGCCGCCGTACGGTTCGACCGCCTGCCGGATCGATCCCTTCTTGAGGTCATCCAGCGAGATCGGCAGCCCCTGTTTTTCCGCCAGCAGATAGACCGCCATCTTGCCCGGCGATACGCCGTTCGCCTGCGCCGTCTCCCGCAGTTCGCCCGGAGCGCGAACGATCGTCACCTCAATGTTTTGCGCGGAAGCCGCATCCGGGTTGCTCCTCAAGGCCGGACCCGTTGCATCGGGTGCATCCGCAGCCGCTCCCGATCCCGCTTGCGATCCCGATCCGGATCCCGATCCGGAATCTGATCCGTAATCCGATCCCGGATCTTCAGCAACCGTCCCGGCTGTGACCGTCCCCTCATTCGCGACGGAACGCTGCGCCGCCGCATGGACGGCCTGATCGATCTCCTGCATCAGTTCCTCTTCGAAATGCTCGGCCGTGCCCGCCGCCATGCTGGTGACGAACACTTCGCCGCCGTCCTGCAAATATTGCGCTTCCTCCGCGTTGCGAATGATGTCCGCCGCAACCTCGCCGACCGGCCTTTTCCTGTATTCGACGCCTTCGATCACCCGCTCGCCGTCCGGATTGAGCGCTTGGAGCTCAACGACGCTGCGGCGCTTGTCCACGCCGATCTCGACACTCGGATTGATGTCGATCGCCACATAGGCCGCGACCTTCGGTTCGTCGAAAATCGACAGCCTCGGCAGCGCGAAAGCCATAAGGAGCAGAACGGCGGCCGCGGTGGCGGTAAGCAGGAGCCGTCGGTGCAATGCCTCTCGGCGCAGCAGCGAAAAGCCGATCTCCTCGCCGACCTCTCCCGGGCTGCCGGGCACTTCCACGAATTCGCCTTCCGGCGTCAGGACGACCAGGCTGCGCCGATTCGCGGCCATGACGATTCCCCTTCTCACGATCCCACCTCCCTCGATGCCGCCGCTTCCTGCACGGCCGGCTGTAAATAGGACTGCAACAACGGAAAGTCGCCCGACAGAATCAGGGCGGTCGCCATGATATATTTCCGGTTTCGCTCAAGCGTCTTGCGCGATACCTGGCAGTATTCCATCAGTTCCTTGATCGGCAGACGGCCGTGCCGCTCCATGACGGCCATCAGTTCGGGCCGGCTCGCCAGCTCCGCGCTGATGCCGAGCAGCATGGCGCGGGAGTCGGCATGCCGGGGCGACCGGTCAGCGAGATCGGTGAACGAGATGCCGCATCGCTCAAGCCGCTCGGCCAGCGCTTCGATCTCCAGCCGACGGGATTCCGACAGCCGCTCGGAGACATACGCGTCCATCGCGCCTGCCGTCTCCGCGGCGTTCACGGGCGATTCGCCGCCCTGCTCGCCTTCGAAGGCGCTCATTGGCAGAGACCGGGCGTGGCGCTGCTCCTTGCGGACATAGTCGATCAGACGTCTGCGGATGACCGTGTCGGCGAAGCCGAGGAACGATTTTCCGGCGTTGTCATCATAGCCGTCGATCGCCTCATTGAACGCGGCAAGGGCGATGCTGTATTCGTCATCGCGCGACGGATCGATATATCGTTTGCAGAAGCGGCTTGCCGCTTTGGCGATATAGGGGCGGTAGTCCGCGATGAACGATTCGCGGAGCGCGTCGTCCCCTGCCCGGATGCGGGCCACGACCGTCTCCGGCGGTGCCTGCGCGCCATCCCGCGCGCTTCCGCCGGATCCGGGCTTGCCGAACAGCCGCTTGATCAGTAGAAGTAACAACCGCTCCACCTCTAATCAGACAATCTTCGCGGGCCCGTCCATTTTTCGGAGGGTACATGCAAAAAACGGCTGTCGACGTCCGCTTTGGAAGGCGTACCATCTCCCGGAGCAAAAAAACAGCCTCCTTGCGGGAGGCTGTCGTAACGGATGACGACGAAGTCAAGTGCGCCGGCCGCTCGGCCGCCGCTGCGCCAGCTTGTTGCGCCGGTTGTTCAGGGCGGTAAGCCGCCGCTTCAGCTGCTCTTCCCATTCCTGATCGCCGAGCCGTTTGGCGACGGCCAGCAGATCGAGCGCCATGTCGATCTGGTTCAGCACGATCTCCATCGGATCCTCGTCCTCGTGATTGACGCAGTTCGCGAGCAGCTCTTCGCGATCCTGATCGACATAGTCGCGGAAATCAACCTCGGAAGCGCCGTCTCCGTGCGCGTATTCCGCGAGCAATTCGTATTCCTGTTCGACCAGGTGATGGATTTCGACACGATGGCAGACCGGACAGAACAGAATCGGCACATTGTGGATGAACGTGCGGAAATGCTTCATCGTCCCCCTCGTGCCAATCATGCTCGCGCCGCAGCAGAAGCTCATCGACGTCACCTCCGATTCAGCCGAATCATCCTTCCCTTGCCCCATTGTATTCGCCGCCGCCAGCCCGAATTCCTTCACGCCGCCGGCAAAAAATATTTGAGAGCAATGGATCCGGGCGAGGAAATTCGACTGCTTTCGTCATTTTTTTCGATTGAAAGTACCAAAGAAAATTTGGTTTTATTTCTTTCTCGGCCAGCTGCGGCCCTTCTCCCTGACGTGACGAAGGAGCTGTTTCACGATTCGCTTCTTCATTCTCTGATCGCTGCACCTTTCGTATCGGTTCTGTGTGCCGGGATATTGAAATCAATTTTCAAGAAAGCGACAAAATCAACGAAACGCTCTTTTACTTCACGTCTCCCGGAGAAGGGTTGCGCTACCGTGTCGAAAAATGGACGGAAACGGGCGAATCTTCCGTTATCCAATGCGTCGCCCTCCCGGGTTCCGACCGGAATCCGGAAGGGCTTTTCCTTGATCTTATGAACTTGCCGCCTCCTTCGCAGCCGCCGTCTCCGCCGGCAGATGGGACGCCACCACTTGGTAAATCGTCACCTTGTTGCCGATGATCGGCCCGTCCTGCCGCTCGCCTTTCTCCTGCGCAGCCGCGGCGCGGCGGGCGTGGGCGCTGCGGAACGAATCGCTCTCCGACCAGGCGCGGAAGTCGTCCTCCGACTCCCAGGTGGTGCAGACGCGGATCTCTTCGTTCCCCGCCTCGTTGACCGAATGCAGCACATCCATGCGGACGAAGCCTTTGAACGTATGCACGGATTTCGGTTTGCGGAACCGATCCAGCACGAGATCCGCCGTTCCGGGTTTCACTTCAATGCGGTTTTCCACCATGATCATGCCGCTGAATCCCTCCTCCGGATCATCGAAAGCTTTCAGATACTCCAGCACGGCCTTCGCCCTGTCGCCGCCCATGATCGCATGCTGCTTCAGGCCGATACCATGGGGGCCCCTCGCCTTCGCCATGAACGGGTAGCGCTCGATGAGCGCCTTGACGATGTCGAGCTCGCCCAGCATCGCCGCCGCGAAAATATCCATCCGCGCCCCCTGCGACAGCAGCCACTCCGCAATGTCGCGCCGTCCGACGTGGGAAGCGGCTCCGAGCGCCGTCTCCCAATCGTCGTCGCCCCAGTTCATCGCGGCATGCAGCAGCCCCGGCTCCTCCTGAAGCATCGTCTTGACCTTCTCCAGATCGTAATGCGCCGCCGCCACGAACGACCTCACCAATTCCTGCGAAAGCTGCCTGACCGGCATATCGCTTCCTCCTTCTATTACGCTCCGGCGGGAGCAAGACCTTTCGGCAGAAAAACGGGCACGCCGTCATCCAGCCAGACTTCCGCTTCCACACCGAACACCTCGCGGAAAAAATCCGGCTGAAACACCTCCCGCGGACTGCCGTCCCGTACGACGGCGCCCTCCTTCACGGCGATGATGCGGCTGCAATAGCGGGCGGCCTGGTTCAAATCGTGGAGCACCATGACCACCGTCACGCCGTTTTCCGCGTTCAGCTTGCGCACGAGCTCCATCAGTTCCAGTTGGTGGGCGATGTCGAGATAGGTCGTCGGTTCGTCCAGCAGCAGGATGGTCGGCGTCTGCGCCATGCACATCGCAAGCCACGCGCGCTGCCGCTCTCCGCCCGACAGTTCAGCCAGCGAGCGGTGCTGCAGATCAGCGAGGCCTGTCACCCGGATCGCCCAGTCGACGATGATCTCGTGCACTCCCCTGCATTCCTCGTACCACTTCAGAAAAGGATTGCGGCCGCGGCGCACCAGATCCCGCACGGTCATCTCCAGCATCGCGTCACGGGATTGTGCCAGCATCGTCAGCCTCCGGGCGATCGCCTTTGTCGGGATTTGCGCCATGTTTTGCCCGTCGAGGAACACTTCCCCGCTTCGCGGAACGAGCAGCCGGGCGAGCATGCGGAGCACCGTCGACTTGCCGGAACCGTTCGGGCCGACGATGCCGATCCGCTCGCCCTTTTCGACACGCAGATTGAACCCTTGGACCACCGGATTCGCATCATAGCCGTAGATCAGCTCCGACGTCTCCAGCACGTGCGTCATCGTCTCACCCCTTTGCGGAGCAGATAAAGGAAGAACGGCGCGCCCAGCAGCGCGAGCAGGATGCCCACCGGGAACTCGATCGGATCGAACAGCGTGCGTGCGGCCGTATCCGCCAGGACGACCAGCGCTCCGCCGAGGATGGCGGACACCGGCAGCAGAATCCGGTAATTGTTCCCCACGAGCAGCCGGCTGATATGCGGCACGACGAGGCCGACGAAGCCGACCATGCCGACGATGCTGGTCGCCGCCCCTGCCAGGAAGGCGGACACGACGATGATGAGCAGCCTGCCGCTCTCCACCCGGACGCCCAGCACTATGGCCGTGTCGTCGCCCAGGGAGAGCAGATTGGCCTGCTTGATGAGAAAGAACGACGCGATGACGCCGACAATGGAGTACGGCAGCAGCGTGTCCCACTGCGGCCAGCCGCGGCCGTTCAGCGTGCCCGACAGCCAGGGCAACACGGACTGCACCTTCTCGCTGTTCAGGATCAAGAGCCCGGACATGGCGGCGCCGAGCAGCGCGTTGACGGCCACGCCGGCCAGGATGAGTCGGACCGGCGATGCGCCGCCCTTCCACGCCAGCAGGTAAATGACGACCGTGGCCGCGAGCGCGCCGGCGAAGGCCGAGAGCGGCAGCCAGCCTATCTGTGCGGGCATCAGGATCATGATGATGACGGCCGCGAGGCCGCCTCCGGACGATACGCCGATGATGCCGGGATCCGCGAGCGGATTGCGGAAAATGCCCTGCAGGAACGCGCCCGCGATGCTCAGGTTAATGCCGACCAGCATGCCGGTCAGGACGCGCGGGAGCCTGAGATTCCACACGATCATCCGCGCCTCCGTCTCGGATGTGCTCGTGAGCGCCGACCAGACTTCCGGCACCGGAATCGTGATCGCCCCGCTCATCAGGCCGGCGAGGACGGCCAGCAGCAGCAAGACGATGCTGCCGATCAGTACCGCTCCGTTCTTCGCATAAGCCTTGACCCCGGAGTTCGCCGTCAATGGACGAGAGACGGTCGTTGCCATGCATCATTTCACCTGATTCAAAAACTTGTTGATGACCTCGATCGCTTCCGGCGCCCGGATGCCCGGATTGGCTGCGAACAGGTTCGCCGGCAGCACTTCGAACCGGTCGTTCTTCACCGCGCTCAACCCGGCCCACGCCGGGTTCGACTCGTATTGCTTCTTGAAACTCTTCTTGATCTCATCCGGATCGCCGCCGTGGGTGATGAACAGGATGAGGTCCGGATTGGCCGCGATGACCCGTTCCAGGCTCAGTTCCGCGTAATTCGGCATGTTCTGCATCTTGGGGAACGACTCCGCCACGTTCTTGCCGCCCGCCAGCTCCAGGAAATTGCCCGGATAGCTGCCCGGCAGCGCGACGACAAAGCTTCCCGGCGCGCCGTAGACAATGAGCGTCTTGACCGTTTGCTTAGGTTTCGAAAGCTTGGCGAGCTTCTGGTCCATCTCCTTGATGATGGCCTCGGCCTTCTCTTCCGCTCCGAGAATCGTGCCGAACATCCGCACCGAGTTCTGGATCTCGGGGTATGTATTGTGCGAATTGAAAATGACTTCGGCGCCGAGCGACCGAATGGTGCCTTCATGCTGCCTGAGCGCCTCGCTCGCGACGACCAGATCCGGTTTCACGGAAGCCAGATTCTCGAAGTTGATGCCGTGCGCCGTCCCCACTTCAACAGCGGATGCGGCTTGCGGCGGATAGACGGGGCCGGAGGCGGTCGGTCTGCCGACGACCGAGCCGCCCAGCGCATACACGATTTCCGTGTCCGCCGTGGACAGCGTCACGATGCGGCTCGGCTTCTTCTTGAGCGTCACGGTGCCCGAGCTGGCCTTAATCGTGCGCGTGCTCTCGATGACGACGCCGGCCGTCTTGCTGTAGGACACCCATTTGCCGAACGACTCGGAGATGAACCGGAGCGGCACGTAGGTCCGGTCGTTGAGGATCACCGGCGCGGCGTCCAGCGTGACCGATTGGCCGTTCACCGTCGCCGTCCTGGAACCGATCGTCAGCTTCACCGTCACATCGCCGCTGGTCGCCGTAACCGTTTTGCTCTGCGCGTTCCATTCGGCCTTGCCGCCCAGGGCGGACACCAGGCTTGCGTACGGCACGAGCGTGCGATTATTGGCAATGACCGGATCCGCGCTCAGGGACAGCGTGCGGCCGTCCAGCGACACCTTGATTGGCCGTTCGGCTGCGGCGGCCCGGCCGGCACCGTCGGCCGGAACGGCGAAAAACAGCAGCGCCAATGTTATGAGTGCGATCACGATTCGATTGCGGAACATGAAGACAGTCTCCTCCCCGTGAGAAAATATTATAGAATGTGAGTGAATATGATAATCATTCTCACATGAAATTATTGTATTGATAATGATTATCAGTGTCAATATAAAAATCGTCCTCAAGGATCGAGTAGGAGGGGGCGGCTAGCCCCCGATCTCTCACACCACCGTACATGCGGGTCCGCATACGGCGGTTCCGAAAGGTTAACGAAACGCCATATAGCGATCAAGCAGACAGACAAGCCCTTGCGCCCGCCAATAGCGGGTGTCAAGGGCATTGTTTAGGTTGCGGGACATTTCCCATGGGCCACGGCGAGAATTAGCCATGATTTAGCCATGATATGGACGAAGTATTCCGGCACACCCAACGCCCGGAGTTCATGTTGACGTGTCCATACCCGTTTCCATTGCTTCCACAGACACATGCGCAGCCGTCGGCGAATCCATTGGTCGAACGTCGTGCAGTGCGTTTTCGCCGAAGCCAGTCGGAAGTGTCCAATCCAGCCCACCATGTACTGGTTCAATTCCCGAATTCGTTGCTCCCTGGAGACGGGCCGGTCTTACAGGTTGGGGATGGTAGTTGTCTTCCCTCAGGAGACGCTGGCATTCGAGCACAAAGTTCTTTTTCCATTGCTTCTCGATGTCTGCCAGTGTCTGCCCATCCACTCCCGCCGTGCCTTTATTCGCCCGGGACTCTCCGTCTTGCTTCCCATAAGACGTTCAGCCGGCAGACCTGTTCCTTTGGGTATGAGCCCCTCGGACTCCCTTACTGCAGACTGCTCACTTCACCTTTTGGGCTTATAGAGTGCCTCTTTACGGAATTGTTCCGTGCAGGGGAGGGCCTCCCCCCGTTCACTGCATCCTCTTTCATACCATGCCGCTCCCTCTACGCCGGAGGATTCTTCGCGGCCGCTCCAAGTTCTGAGCAGCTTCCGTGGCCTTTGTCCATGTACGCGAGACTCGGCTTTCTCTTTTCCCTCTTGCGAGGCCTTTTTGACGACGCGGCAGGATTCACTTGATGTTACGGCCTGGCAGGTTGCTCGCCCTGTCTCTGACAGGTACTTTCGTCGATACGTTTCTACGCACAGATTTCGCCATACGCAGGTATCCTGGCTACACGGGGGCTTGGCCCCTCCCGTGACCGGACTTTCACCGGCTAGAAGATGCGTGCTTATCTGGGCACGTTGTACCAAAAAAGCCGCATCCGCCTTGCGGCGGACACGGCTTGTCCGGTGTTCTTGCGCCTCGTATTGGATTATTTCATCGCGGAGACGATCAGATCGCCCATTTGCTGCGTGCCGACCGCCTTGCTCCGGTCGGTCGCGATGTCCGCCGTCCGATGGCCGGCGTCCAGCACGCTGGCTACGGCGTCCTCGATCGACTGTGCGGCTTCATGGTAGCCGAACGTCAGTCGGTACATCAGCGCGACGGACAGAATCGTCGCGATCGGGTTGGCGATGCCCTGGCCCGCGATGTCCGGCGCCGAGCCGTGCACCGGCTCGTACAGGCCGAATGCGCCTTCGCCGAGCGAAGCGGAGGACAGCATGCCGATCGAGCCGGTCAGCATGGCCGCCTCGTCGCTCAGGATGTCGCCGAACATGTTCTCCGTCACGATGACGTCGAAGCTCGCCGGACGGCGCAGCAACTGCATCGCGCAGTTGTCGACCAGCACATGCTCGAGCTCGACGTCCGGGTATTCCGGTGCGATCCGGTTGACGACTTCGCGCCAGAGGCGGGACGTCTCGAGCACGTTCGCCTTGTCGACCGAAGCGAGCTTCTTGCGGCGCGTGCGGGCGATTTCGAACGCCTGGCGCACGATGCGCTCGACTTCATGCACGTTGTAGACGCACGTGTCGACCGCTTCTTCGCCATTCGCACCTTCGCGGCGGAATTTGTCGCCGAAGTAGATGCCGCCGGTCAGTTCGCGCACGACGATCAGGTCCGTGCCTTCGAGCACTTCCGGTTTCAGCGTCGACGCGTCTTTCAGGCAGTCGAAAATTTTCGCCGGACGGATGTTCGAGAACAGCCCGAGCGCCTTGCGGATGCCGAGCAGCCCTGTCTCCGGGCGAAGCTCCTTCGGGTTGTTGTCCCACTTCGGACCGCCGACCGCGCCGAGCAGCACCGCGTCCGCCGCCTTGCACATGTCGAGCGTCTCCTGCGGCAGCGGCGTCCCTTTCTCGTCGATCGCGATGCCGCCGAACAGGCCGTGCTCGAATTCGAAGCTCAGCCCGTATAGTTCTTCCGTCTTCTTCATCACTTTGATCGCTTCCGCGACCACCTCGGGACCGATGCCGTCGCCGGCGATGACCGCGATTTTCTTCGTATCCGCCATGCAGCTTGTTTCCTCCCCGTCAGATCAGGCTCATCCGGTCGCGCCGACGCGGCGACTTGCGCCGTTCGATCAACCGGTTCAGCGCGTCGATGTACGCGCGGGCGCTCGCCTCGAGAATGTCGGTGCTTAAGCCCCGGCCCTGCGCCGAAACGCCGTTCTGTCCGAGCACGACGTACACTTCGCCGAGCGCGTCCTTGCCCTGCGACACCGACTTGATCGCATAGTCTTCCAGCTCGACCTGCTCGCCGGTCAGCGCGTCGATCGCGTTGTAGATCGCGTCGACCGAACCGTTGCCTTCGGCCCGCTGTTCCTTGACGCCTTCGCCCTGCACGTTGACCGCGATGACGGCGCTCGGCACCGAGCGGTTGTCGTAGGCGACCTGCAGCTTCTCAAGCCGGTACACTTCCGGCGTGCCGACCAGCTTCTCCTCGAGCAGCGCGCGAATGTCCTCGTCGCTTACCTGCTTCTTCTTGTCCGCGAGATCCTTGAACTTCGCGAATGCTTCGTTGAGCGCCTCGTCATCCAGCTCGTAGCCGAGATCGATCAACTTCTCGCGGAACGCGTGGCGGCCGGAATGCTTGCCGAGGACAAGCTTCGATTCGACCAGGCCGATCGTCTCCGGCGAGATGATCTCGTAGGTCGACTTCTCCTTGAGCATGCCGTCCTGGTGGATGCCCGATTCGTGCGCGAACGCGTTCGCGCCGACGATCGCCTTGTTGCCCGGCACGGGCATCCCCGTCAGCTTGCTGACGAGCCGGCTCGTGCGCGCAATCTCCTTCAGGTTCAGCGTCGTCTTCGCCTGGTAATAGTTGAACCGGGTCTCCAGCGCCAGCGCGACTTCCTCGATCGCGGTGTTGCCCGCCCGTTCGCCGATGCCGTTGATCGTGCCTTCGATCTGCTCGGCGCCGTTCTCGATGGCGGCAAGGGCGTTGGCCGTCGCCATGCCGAGGTCGTCGTGGCAGTGGGCGCTCAGCTGGATCTTCTCGATGCCCGGCACTTTCTCCCGCAGCGTTTTGAAAATGTTGCCGAACTCAACCGGCGTCATGTAGCCGACCGTATCCGGAATGTTGACGACGGTCGCGCCCGCACGGATCGCCATCTCCGTCACTTCGCAGAGGAAGTCCAGCTCGGTGCGGCCGGCGTCTTCCGGCGAAAACTCGATCTTGCTGAAAAATTGCTTCGCGTACCGGATCGCCGCTTCCGCCGTCTCCAGCACCTGCTCCTTCGACATCCGCAGCTTGTGCTGACGGTGGATCGGCGAAGTCGCAAGGAACAGGTGGATGCACGGATCCTCGGCGCCTTTGAGCGCTTCGCGGACGGCGTCGATATCCTGCGTGCGCGAACGGGAAAGGCCGATGATCGTCGCGTTCTTGACCGCCCGCGCAACCGCATTCACGGCGGCCAGGTCGCCAGGCGAAGCAGCCGGGAAACCGGCTTCAATCCGGTCGACGCCCAGCTTCTCGAGCTGCAGCGCGATCTCGACCTTCTCCTGCGTATTCAGATTGACGCCCGGCGACTGCTCGCCGTCGCGGAGCGTCGTATCGAAAATGTAAATTTTCCGCATATTGCACCTCCATGACGCCCGCCTTCGTCAGATCACCGCTCCATGTCTGCCGCGGGGCCGAACGCTTCCGGACAGCACGGCGCGCCTTGCCCGCGCGAGAAGCGCGGGCAAGGCGCCGTCCGTCCTTGTCATTGACCGGTCTTATTTCTTGATCCAGTGCATCAGTTCGCGGAGCTGCTTGCCGACCTGCTCGATCGGATGCTCGGCTTCGCGGCGGCGGATCGCCGTCAGCATCGCGCGGTTCGACTGGTTCTCGAGGATGAAGTCGCGGGCGAACTTGCCGGACTGGATGTCGGCGAGCACGCGCTTCATTTCCTTCTTCGTCTCTTCCGTGATGATGCGCGGGCCGGTGACGTAGTCGCCGTATTCCGCCGTGTTGGAGATCGAGTCGCGCATTGCGGCGAGGCCGCCTTCGTACATCAGGTCGACGATGAGCTTCAGCTCGTGCAGGCACTCGAAGTAGGCCATTTCCGGAGCGTAGCCGGCTTCAACCAGCGTCTCGAATCCGGCTTTGACGAGCGCGGCCGTGCCGCCGCACAGTACGGCCTGTTCGCCGAACAGGTCCGTCTCCGTCTCTTCGCGGAACGTCGTCTCGATGACGCCGGCGCGCGTGCAGCCGATGCCCTTCGCGTAGGCGAGACCGATCGCCAGCGCGTTGCCGGTCGCGTCTTGTTCGATCGCGATCAGGCCCGGAACGCCGAAGCCTTCCACATACGTCCGGCGCACCATGTGGCCCGGCGATTTCGGAGCGACGAGCAGGACGTCCATGTCCGGACGCGGCACGATTTGACCGTAATGGATGTTGAAGCCGTGGGAGAACATGAGCGCGGCGCCTTGTTTCAGGTTCGGCTCAATCTCCTCGCGGTACACTTTCGCCTGCGTTTCGTCCGGCATCAGAATTTGCACGACATCGGCGATCTTCACCGCTTCGGCGACGGAGAGCACTTCGAAACCGTCGTTCTTCGCTTTCTCCGCCGATTTGCCCGGCCGAAGGCCGATGACGACCCGCACGCCGCTGTCGCGCAGGTTCTGCGCTTGCGCGTGGCCCTGGGAGCCGTAGCCGATGACCGCGACCGTCTTATTCTGCAGGACGCTGAGATCTGCATCTTTTTCGTAGTACAGTTTGACTGCCATTGCGAATGAGCGCCTCCTTCAAAATATGCACATCTTTCATCTTACCTCATATTGCCGCCGGTTGCATCCCCCAATCGGCAATGCCGGCCGGTTTTTTCGCGGGAACGGCGGAATTACTTCATGCTGCCCCGGGTCATCGCGGTCACGCCCGTCCGGCTCAGCTCGCGGATGCCGTACGGCTTGAGCAGCTCGATGATCGCGTCGATCTTCTCCGTATCGCCGACGGCCTGGACGATCATCGTCGAAGCGCCGATGTCGACGACGGACGCCCGGAACGTCTCGACAACGCCGAGAATTTCCGGCCGGGCCGCCGGTTCCGCATGCACCTTGATGAGCGCAAGCTCCCGGGCAACCATCGGACTCAAGCTAAGATCCACAACCTTGATGACATCGATCAGTTTGTACAATTGCTTGCCGACCTGTTCAATCGTCTTTTCGTCGCCGGTCGTCACGATGACCATCCGGGACAGGCCCGGCTCCTCGCTGGTGCCGACCGTAATGGATTCGATATTGAAGCCGCGCCGGCCGAACAGGCCGGCGACGCGCTGCAGCACACCGGGTTGGTTGTTGACGAGAATCGAGATCGTATGCCGTTTCATCTCACGCATCCCCCAGAATCATGTCATCGATCGTATTGCCCTGGGTGACCATCGGATAGACGTTCTCATGCTTGCTGACGACGAACTCGACGACCGCCGGGCCGTCATGCGCCAGCGCCTTCTCCCACGCGGCCCGCGCTTCCTCCTTGTTCGTCGCGCGGAATCCGCGGACACCGTAAGCTTCGGCCAGCTTGACGAAGTCCGGGCTGCCGGCGAGGTCGATGTGGCTGTAGCGGTTGTCGTAGATGATCTCCTGCCACTGACGCACCATGCCGAGCACCTGGTTGTTGATGATCGCGACTTTGACCGGAATGTTGTTGATCGCGCAGACCGCCAGCTCCTGGGCGCACATCTGCATGCCGCCGTCGCCGTTGATCGAGACGACCGTCCGGTCCGGGAACGCCATCTGGGCGCCGATCGCCGACGGGAAGCCGAAGCCCATCGTGCCGAGACCGCCCGACGTGATCCACGAACGCGGCTTGCTGAACTTGTAGAACTGGGCGGCCCACATCTGATGCTGGCCGACGTCCGTCGTCACGATCGCTTCGCCCTTCGTCGTCTCGTAAATCATCTCGATGACCCATTGCGGCTTCAGCTCGGTGTCCGAATCTTCGTAGCGGAGCGGCACTTCCCGCTTCCAGGCCGCGATCCGGGCGCGCCATTCGTCCGCCAGATCGGTCCGCTTCGCCTCGCGGTTCAGAATCTCGAGCACCGTCTTGACGTCGCCGACGATCGGGATGTCGGTCGGGACGTTCTTGCCGATCTCGGCCGGGTCGATGTCAATATGGGCGACCTTCGCGTTCGGCGCGAAGCCTTGCAGCTTCATCGTCACCCGGTCGTCGAAGCGGGCGCCAATGTTGATCAGGAGGTCGGAGCCCTGGATCGCCTTGTTCGCCGTGTAGGTGCCGTGCATGCCCGGCATGCCCATCCACAGCTCGTGTCCGCTCGGGAAGCCGCCGAGTCCGAGCAGCGTCGTCGTGATCGGAATCTGCGTCGTCTCGATGAACTTGAGAAGCTCCTCGTGGGCGCCCGAGTAGACGACGCCGCCGCCGGCGAGCACGACCGGGCGCTTCGCTTCGGCGATCGCCTTCAGCAGCTTGTCGACCTGCAGCTTGTTCGGCACGACCGTCGGGTTGTAGCCGCGCAGGTTCACTTCGGTGGCCGGCTTGAACAGCGCCTTCTCCGCCGAAACATCCTTCGGGATGTCGATCAGGACCGGGCCGCGGCGGCCGGTGCTCGCGATGTGGAACGCCTCATGGATGATGCGCGGGATGTCCTCGGCCTTGCGCACGAGATAGCTGTGCTTCGTGATCGGCATCGTGATGCCGATGATGTCGGCTTCCTGGAACGCGTCCGTGCCGATGGCGCTCTGTACGACGTTGCCGGTAATGACGACCAGCGGCACCGAGTCCATGTAAGCCGTCGCGATGCCGGTGACAAGGTTCGTCGCCCCCGGACCGCTCGTCGCGATGCAGACGCCGACCTTGCCCGTGGCCCGGGCGTAGCCGTCAGCCGCGTGGATCGCTCCCTGCTCGTGGCGCGTCAGCACGTGGTGGAAATCCGTAAAGCCGTACATCGCGTCGTAGATGTACAGAACGGCGCCCCCCGGATAGCCGAATACGCATTCCACGCCTTCCAGCAGCAGGCTGCGAAGCAGCATTTCCGAACCGGTGATCACTTCCGGTTTGGACCATTTCTCGATCAATTCACTCTTGGATCGCAGTGCGGCAGGTTGCGTGCTCATGTTCCCATCCTCCCTTGCGTATTGCATGGTTCAAGCATTGCCGTGGGCCGGCAATCAAGTACGTGTCGGGCGGCTTGATGCTCCTGTCGGCAACAAGCTTCTATCTGCAATCAAACTTGCATCGGCATGCAAGCTCCAGCCAGCAAAAAAGCCTTCCGCCGCCGAACGCGCAGATGCGCATTCCGGGACGAAAGGCTTGACACTTCCGTGGTACCACCCTGATTTACCCTATGCCTCGCGGCATAAGGCCTCGGCAGGTACAAATCCGGCAAAAGACGCCGAATCCGACCTTGGGCAGGGTAACGCTTGCCGTGCGATTCCCTCTACTGGACGCCGGATCCGTATGCATCGTCGTTCAAGGGAACAGCTCCGAGGCGACATTCGCGGTACAGGGATTTCGGCGGCGGTTGCAGCATATTCCGTCCGCTCTCTGGGCGAAAGAGCCCTGACGCTTTCTCCTCATCATAGCCGATGTCAATATTAGACTTAACGTATATTATAGACCCGGCCGGGACGATCGTCAATATGAATATGATGTATATGAATATGATGTACAGCTGGATGCGCTGCTATCCGCGGCCGGTACCAATTTTCCGTCCGTACGCCGGTCTTCCGCCGGCCTGCGCCGCATTTAACGGCACCACGTGCCGTTATTCGCGCTCGGAGCCGCCTGTGAACGTGCGCTAACGGCACGGAATGCCGTTATTTCGCGCCGCAGCATCCCGCGCGCCGGCCTGCGCCGCATTTAACGGCACCACGTGCCGTTATTCGCGCTTGGAGCCGCCTGCGAACATGCGCTAACGGCACGAAATGCCGTTATTTCGCGCCGCAACCTCGCGCCTGAGTCTGCCAGCCCGCCCGGTCTTCCGACGGCCGGGCAGCATAGAATGGTATGCCGGAGCGGCGGCGCCGCCCGGCAGCAACGTTCGGCAAGGAGCGACCGCCATGGCAGCCGCCTACACGATCCGTCCATACCGGCACCGGCAGGACACCGCCGCCATCCTGCGGCTGATTCGCCGCGAGCTCGTGCCGCTGTCGCACACGCCGATCGGGCGCGAAGCGCTGACGGACCGCGCGCTCACCGCGCGCATCCGGCAGGGACGGACGCTGGTCGCGGACGGCCAGGATGGCGAAGTCAAAGGATTCGTTCATTTCATGGTGACCAGCCGGCCAAACGTGCCCGCTCTGCTTCAGATCGACATGCTTGCGGTGGAGCCGGACAGCCGGGGACAGGGAATCGGTTCGGCGCTGCTCCGGGAAGCCGAGCTCTACGGACGATCCCGCCGCTGCACGGCCGCGTCACTCTTCGTGGACGAGGGCAACGACCGGGCGCACCTGTTTTATCTGCGCGCGGGATACCGGGCCATCCAGTATTGGCCGTCGCTCCGCTGCCGGGAATTGTACAAACCGCTCTTCCCTGATATCTGAAAAAAGCAATGCCTCCCGCGCAGCAACCCCGCTTCTTCCCGCCAGCCGGCGCATGCTCCGCACTTTCCATGCCGTACGCGCCCCGCACCTCGGTCCGGCGGTTCAAACCTTATGGTGCAAATCTGCACTACATAAGCTCGTCCGATGCAAAAAAGACCCATATCGTGCATTTTGCACCATATCCGCCAAAATCCGCGCCAACCCGCCAAATATGGCGCAAAAATGCACCGGATGTCAAAAAGGCTTCCGGTCAAGCGCCATGCTTGAACGGAAGCACGTTTCGGATTAAGCGTTGATCTTCTCTTTGGCGATGCCGGCCAGCGCGTTGAACGCGTTCGAATCGTTCACCGCGAGGTCCGCGAGCATCTTGCGGTTCACTTCGACGCCGGCCAGTTTCAGACCGTGCATGAACTTGCTGTAGCTGAGGCCGTTCTGACGAGCGGCAGCGTTGATCCGCGTGATCCACAGCTTGCGGAAATCGCGCTTCCGCTGACGGCGGTCACGGTACGCGTACAGCAGCGATTTCATCACTTGTTCCTTGGCGGTCTTGAACAAGCGGTGTTTGGAACCGTAGTAACCTTTCGCGAGCTTCAGGATCCGCTTGCGGCGGCGCGTGCGGACGAAGCCGCCTTTCACTCTTGCCATATGGATAACCTCCCGTTGATTCTGTCAGATGTCCGGCGCGATGCTGATTATCGCAGTTGGGCGAGTCCCTGCTTCAGACGGGCGACGTCGCCTTTCGACGTGAGCGGCTGGTTTGACAGCACGCGCTTCTGGCGGCCGGATTTGCCGTAAAGCAGATGGTTCTTGTAGGCTTTGTACCGTTTCACCTTGCCGGTGCCGGTAATCTTGAAGCGGTCTTTCAGACTGCTGTGCGTTTTCATCTTCGGCATAACCATTAATCCTCCATCGCTTGTGGTTTCGGCGGAACGCCGGGACGGGCCCGCCGGATGACGCGTCAGTCTTTGTCCTTGTTCTTCGGCGCCAGAATCATGACCATGCTGCGGCCTTCCAGCTTCGGCACACGCTCGACGACGCAGAGGTCCGCCACTTCGCTGCGCAGCCGGTCAAGAATGCGCTGGCCGATCTCCGCGTGGGTGATCTCACGGCCGCGGAAACGGACCGACGCCTTCACCTTGTTGCCTTCGCCCAGGAACTTGACGACGTTCCGGTATTTCACCTGATAGTCGTGCTCCTCGATGTTGGCGCGGAACCAGACTTCCTTGACGTCGACAATCTTCTGGTTCTTGCGCGCTTCTTTCTCTTTCTTCTGCTGTTCGTAACGGAACTTGCCGTAATCCATGATCCGGCAAACCGGCGGCTTCGCCATCGGCGCGACGTTCACGAGATCCATGTCCATGTCGATCGCCATTTGCAAAGCTTCGCGGAACGGCTTGATTCCGATCTGCTCGCCGTCCGGACCGACCAGGCGAACTTCCCTCGCCCGGATCTCCTCGTTGATCTGATGATCTCGGCTAATAATGTTCCACCTCCAGATAATCGCGTGGCGATCCCCTTGCAAGTCAAACGGCTCGCGCCGTCTTCTTCCAGGCAGGCGCATCCGTTTTGCGTCGAAAGATAAGCCGAATCCTTATCTTTCATTAAAAAATGCGGGCCGCATGGACCCGCATTCCTTGACCAGTCTGCAATCGGCCCGCCACACCGGCATGCCCGGAGCGGTACGGAACCTTATCGGACGGCGAGAACCAGCCGGCCGCTGCCGGTCAGGTGAGAAGCGGGCGCTTCTGCTTGTGCCACTTTGAAATATGCTTGATGAATATTATCACACAAGCAACCGGTTTGTCAACAGCGCGCAATCACTCAGGTAAAATGTTACCGAAGGGGGATCGGATCACTCACGTCGAAATGTTACCGAAGGGAAGTGTTTTGAAAATGTCCATGAAAACACGACGTGAAGTGATCCGTATGTTGGCTGATCAATACAAGAAAGCGAAATCGCGAAATGAGAAATCTGCAATCCTCGACAACGCTGTGAAGGTGCTGGGTTGCCATCGGAAGCATGCTATCCGCACTCTCGCGAACCCTCCTGCGCTAACGCCAACCAAATCGAAACGTCATCGGCCCGTAGCTTATCAGGAGGCGATGCCCGTCATTGAGCGCGTTTGGGAAGCGCTGGATTATCCTTGTGCCGAGCGATTGCATCCTGTTCTGCTCGAAACAGCTCAGACCCTTGCCCGACACGGTCACCTACGCCTTACCGATTCCGTCATATCGCAGTTGCAAGAGATTAGCCGCCCGACACTGGCTCGCAGATTATCCGCACTCCGCTCTCCGAAGGCCAGACCGACGGTGAGCAAGCGGAAGCCGTTAGCTGAGCTTCGTGCACAAGTGCCCATGATCGCCTACGATTGGGATGAAACGCGTCCGGGCGCGCTGGAAATCGATTTAGTCGAACGCTCGGCAAATCCCAACTTGCCGTGCTTCGTGAGCTCAAGCACATCATCGCCAAGTGGCCCATGCAGCCTTGGGGGATCCACAGTGACAACGGCCAAGAGTTTTTAAACGCCCATTTGAAAACCTTCTGTGCTTCGAACCATATTCGTTTCACGCGCAGCCGCCCTTATCGCAAAAACGACAATGCTCACGTGGAGCAGAAAAACGGTTTTCTCGTCCGCCAGCTGGTCGGCTACGAACGCTATGACCGCCCGGAACAAGTGGAGTGGCTCAACTCCATCTATGCCCTGCATGACCGGTACTTCAATTTCTGCCTGCCCACTCGCAAGCTGATCGGCAAGGAGAGGCGCGGGGCGCGTGTCAAGAAAACCTTCGATACGGCCAAAACACCCGTTGCGCGGTTAATCGAATCGGGCGTGCTCTCATCGGAACAAACCCAACGGTTGCAGGCATACCCGTCTTCCCAAGATCCGCTCACCTTACATAACCAATTAGAGATGATGCTCTCCCGCCCTGTGCCGTCCTCCACCGACACAGCAGAACCCGTGGAGGCTGTATAACAGCCCCACTGGGTAACAAAATTACGTGAGTGATCCATTGGCCCTTCGGTAACATTTTTATATGAGTTGACACGCCGTGTGCAAGCATCACCCGGCTCGCGCCAAACCAAGGCGGGAAAAAGCGACTTCAAACCTGTTTGCTTTGCACCTCTTCCAGCCGGATGACGCGCGTATGCTTCGTATGGCTCCACTGCTTGTTGTTTTGCGTGAAAAACGCGTACAGTGTGATCGGCCACCACGACAGCAGGAACAGCGGCAGCGTCAGCAGGTGGGCGTACATGCGCCATTCCTTCACCCGCTCCAGCAGGAGCGCGGCCGGGAACTGGATGGCGGAAATCGTCATCGCCATGCCGACCGTCCATGCCGGCAGCGCTTCGTATATCGAAGTGAAACGGTTCGCCGCCGGCAGCAAATTGTCGATCCACAGCGCGGCCGTCGCGATGAACGCGATCAGCACGTTGTACACCGTGACCGAATAGATTGCGGCGTCGAACTTGATGAAGTTCCGCTCCTTGATGCTGTCCCGCAGCAGCGGAATGAAGTAGCGCCGCGCCACGTTGAAATGCCCCTGCATCCAGCGGAGCCGCTGGCGGACGGACGCCCGGAACGTGAGCGGCTTTTCGTCGTACACTTTCGCGTCGTAGTCGAGCACCGGGTAGATGCCACGTTTGATGCAGCGCATCGTGAACTCGAGGTCTTCGACAAGGCTGGTCGCGCCCCATCCCATCTCTTTCAACAGGCGCGTTTCGAAACACATGCCGGTGCCGCCGAGAAAATTCGCCATGCCGAGATTCGTGCGCGATTGCTGCCAGAGCCGGTTGCAGTACCAGTACGTGATGCCGTAAGCGGCCGTCACCCAGGAGTCGTTCGGATTTTTCGTGTCCAGATATCCCTGGATGACCCGATGCCCTTCGCACAAATCGTCGTTCATCAGCCGCAGGAAGTCCGGATTCACGAGGTTGTCGGCATCGAACATGACGACCGCGTCGTACGACCTCGGCATTTTCCACAGTTCATTGAGCATCCATTCGATGGCATGGCCTTTGCCGCGTAATTGCGGGTTGTGCCGCACGAATGCGTGAACGCCGTCGTAGCTGCGGACGACATCCGCCGTACCGTCGGTGCAGTTGTCGCAAATGACGAAAATGTCATACAACTCCCGCGGATAATCCAGCTTCAGCAAGTTTTCCACCAGCGCGCCGATCACCTGCTCCTCGTTGTGGGCGGCGACGATGACGGCAAACGAGTGCTTCGGCTCATGCCGCCGGCGCGGTTTGCGACGTTTCATCAGGCCGAACAGCGAGATGACAAACTGATACACGCCGATGAATGCCACGATGATCTGCGCGGCAATCAGAAAAGCGTTGACCATATGCGATTGTGCCCCCTTATTGATAACCCTGTCTTTTTTCTGTCTGTCTCTGTCTGCAACGCAATCTTTTCAGGATGGTAAACCGGCGGTTTGTCGTATAACCTTTCCATTCGGCGGCGTTTTCATCCCTGGCGGCAAAAAACGGACCGGACTCGCAGCAGCCTCGCCCAAACAAATCCTTCGCAAAACGGAGGTGCTGTGGGTCCGTCATATGGTATGATGCAAAATGAGAAAATTTTTTTCAAGCGGGAAAAGAGTCGCAGGACCGGAGGATTCGGATGAAACGCGGATGGAAAGAAGCGGCCGGACGGCTGCGCGCATGGCTCATCGCACAGGAGAAACGGCTTGTGCTGTGGGCGAACAAAAGACATCTCGACAGGGGAGTGAAGAAGCTGCTCGGCGTCTGGCTGCGGACGATCACGCATGCCGGCGGGGCCGTCTTCACGCTGGCGGCTTCGCTGGCTGCCGCGCTCTTCGCGCCCGCTCCGTGGAGCGCGGCGGGCTGGCAGAGCCTGACGGCCGTCACGGTCAGCCATGTCCCGGTGTACATCGTGAAACGCAAATTCCGCAGACTCCGGCCGTACCAGGCGCTCAAGGAAATCGTCACCGGAACGAAAAAGCCGCTCACCGACCCATCATTTCCCTCGGGGCACACGACGGCGATTTTCGCGTTCGTCATTCCGTTTCTGGCGGCGGACGCCCGGCTGCTGCCGCTGCTCCTGCCTGCCGGGCTGATCGTCATGGCGTCGGTCGGCTGGTCGCGCATCTATCTCGGGCTGCATTACCCTTCGGACGTGGTTGCCGGCGCGCTGATCGGCACGGTGACCGCGCTTGTCGTCACATCGGTTGGCTGGATGCCGGTCTAGATGTCCGGATGCGGCTCAACCCGGCTTCCTTGGCCTCGCGGTGCCGGCGGAGCGCCGCTTCGCCGACCACGGCTTCCAGGCGGTAGATCGGCATGCCCTGCTCCGCGAATTTCGTCTCGTACTCGGTCAAGACGAGGTCTTCCCGCAGGCCGTCCCGGTGCAGATCGAGCGAGATGTTCCGCAGCGGAATCTCCATGTCGCAGAAACTGTTCAGCGAAAACTCGAAGAGCAGCCGGGAATCCGTCTTGAAGTGGATCTCCCCGTTCTCGTTCAGAATTTCAAGATATTTGCGCAGGAAGCGGGGATGCGTCAGCCGCCGCTTCGCATGCTTCTTCTTCGGCCACGGATCGCTGAAGTTCAGGTAGATCCGCTCGACTTCCCCGGGCGCGAAGAACGTCTCCAGATATTCGATGTTGGCGCGCACCAGCGCCAGGTTCGGCGGGGTTTCCGCGCCCTGCGGCTCCCACGCCGCCCGCGCCTTGAGGCTGGCTCTGCGGATCAGCTCGTCGAACATGTCGATACCGATGTAGTTGATCTCCGGATTCCGCACGCTCATCTCGCTGATGAATTTCCCCTTGCCCATGCCGAGCTCGACGTGAATCGGCCGGTCGTTGCCGAAACGCTCGTGCCAGCGTCCCCTGTACGGCGCGGGATCCAGCACCACCAGTTCCGGCTGGCTTTCGATCTCTTCGCGGATTCCTTTTCTTCCGCGCAGTCGCATGCTTCCATTCCTCCCTTGTGCTCCCTTGCACACCATTCCCCATTGTGCCCGAAGGCGGCCTTGATGTAAAGCTGAACGCAAAAAGACCTTCCGGATTGTCCGTTCCGGAAGGTCCATGTCGAAATCGCCGCATCCGGCCGTCACTGGATCCTGTACGTGTCCTCAAGCGCTTCGTTCAGCTTCTTGCGCGCGGAAATCTCGATTCCCTTGTCCAGGGGGAACTTATGGCCGGCCAGCGCCAGCAGTTCCTTGACCGTCAGTTCGACCGTCACTTTCTCATCGCCGTTCGGGATTTTCACTTGGTTCATGTCCATCACCTCGCTCGAAATTTTCACTGTCAGATTTACCAAATCAAGGACGACTGCGGATAATGCGGAGAATGATTTTCATGTAAGGTTTTTTTGTTGATCTGACGCACTTTTAATATAACATATCATGTAAGGTTGAGCAAGATGCAGCCCCGGAAACGGGCTTTTCCCTTTCCAGTTGTCCGGTTCCGAACAATACGCATCCACCGGTCTGCTTCATACGCCAATTGGACCGGAGCAGCCGGTTTTCCGGCGCCTCCGAAACCCGAACGTTTCTTTTCCGGCAAGGCGGGACGGGATCGGTACGTGCCTTTCCGCGCACATGGCGCGAAATAAATTTTTTCGCTATAATGTTCCCAGATTGCGCGGCCTTCATACGGCCGAAAACGGAGGAACAGCAAATTGAATGCAGCCGGAACGAGCCCTTCGGGCAGCGAAACGCCGCTTCTGTGGGGCGACAAACGGTTTCATACATGGAATTACGAGATGCGCCGCAGGTTCGGCCGCAAAGTGTTCAAGGTGATGCTGGACGCCGGCTTCACCTGCCCGAACCGCGACGGTCGCGTAGCCATCGGCGGGTGCACGTTCTGCAGCGCGCGCGGGTCCGGCGACTTTGCCGGCAGCCGGCGGGACGATCTGACCCAGCAGTTCAACAAGATCCGCGACCGCCAGCACAAGAAATGGCCGGACGCGCTCTACATCGGCTATTTCCAGGCGTACACGAACACGTATGCGCCGGTCCATGTGCTGCGCGAATATTATGAGACGATTCTCGCGCAGCCCGGCGTCGTCGGCCTGTCGATCGCCACGCGTCCGGACTGTCTGCCGGACGACGTCGTCGACTACCTCGCCGAGCTGAATGAGCGGACGTATCTGTGGGTCGAGATGGGGCTGCAGACGATCCACGAGTCGACGTCGAAGCTGATCAACCGGGCGCACGACACGGCCTGCTATTACGACGCCGTCCGCCGGCTGCGGGAGCGCGGCATCCGCGTCTGCGCGCACATCATCTACGGGCTGCCGCTCGAGACGCGCGAGATGATGCTGGAGACGGGGCGGGCGGTCGCGGAGATGGACGTGCAGGGGATCAAGATCCATCTGCTCCACCTGATGCGCAAGACGCCGATGGTGAAGCAGTACGAGGCGGGGTTGGTCCGTTTCCTCGAGATGGACGAGTACGTGAACCTGGTCGTTGACACGCTCGAGATGCTGCCGCCGGAGATGATCGTCCACCGGGTGACGGGCGACGCGCCGCGGGAGCTGCTCATCGGGCCGATGTGGAGTCTGAAGAAATGGGAAGTGTTGAACGCGATCGACGCCGAGCTCGTGCGGCGGAACACGTGGCAGGGCAAGCTGCGGGGATCCGCCGATACGGTGAATGCGGCGGGTGCGGCCGGCGCGGTCGGAGGAAGCGTTCTGTCCGGCGGCCGATCGGATGCGGCCTTCGCGGACTTTGCGGGCGGCGCGGATCACGAAGAGGATGAGCTGGCGGACAGCCGGTCCGGCGCCGGCGGCTGCCCGGGAGGGTGCTGATGGGCTTCCCTTCCGTGCTGACCATGGCCCACCGTCTGGCCGCCGACCGCATTCGGCCGGGGGATGCGGTCATCGACGCGACCGTAGGCAACGGTGTCGACACCGCCTTCCTCGCGAAGGCCGTCGGCCCGAAGGGCGTCGTCTACGGCTTCGACATCCAGCAAGCCGCCCTCGACGCGGCCCGCGCCCGCGTGGCGGCCGAGGCGCCGGAGACGCGGCTTGAGCTGTTTCTCGCGAGCCACCACCGGATGGCGGAGCTATTGCCGGCGCGCCTTATGGGCCGCGTCTCCGCCGTCATGTTCAATCTCGGCTACCTGCCCGGCGCCGATGACGTCCGGACTGTCGTGACCCGCCCGGAGACGACGCTGGCGGCGCTCGACGCCTCGCTCGCCTTCCTCCGCCCGGGAGGCGTGCTCACCGTCGTTGTCTATACGGGCCATGAAGGCGGCCGCGAAGAGGGTGAAGCGGTCGACGCGTGGGCCCGCGCCCTGCCCGCTTCCGCCGGACAGGCCGTGCTGTACCGGATGCCGCAGCTTCCGCAGGCGCCGTATCTGATCGCGGTGGAACGCAAGTAAACCGCATCGCCGCGGCTGGGAGATTCGCAACAGAAAGCAGATTTGCAACAGACTGCAAATGTGCAACAGACAGATGAAGAGGAGAGAATGCCATGACCGTACAACCTTATCCGCTCAAGTTCGCCCCCGAGTTCAAGGAACGCGTCTGGGGCGGACGCGCGCTCGAACGTTTCGGACTGACGCCGCCGGAAGGCGCCATCGGCGAAGGATGGATGATCGCCGACCATCCGAACGGCACGACGCAAGTCGTGAACGGCCCGCTCGCCGGCAAGGGGCTTGACGAGATCCGCGAAACTTACGGCCGCGAATGGTTCGGCTCGCGGGGATTCTCCGAGCGCAACGGCCGGTTCCCGCTGCTCGTCAAGCTGCTCGACTGCAACGACGACCTGTCCGTCCAGGTGCACCCGACGGACGATTATGAAGGACTGCCGGAAGGCGAGCTCGGCAAGACCGAAATGTGGTACGTGCTCGACGCGAAGCCGGGCGCGAAGATCATCTACGGCCTGAAGGACGGCATCGACCGGGCCGGGCTGGAAGCGGCCATCGCCGAAGGCCGGATCATGGAATGCCTGCAGGAAGTGCCGGTGGAAGCGGGCGACGCGTTCTACATCCCCGCGGGCACGGTGCACGCGCTGTGCGCGGGCGTCGTCGTGGCGGAGATCCAGCAGAACTCGGACACGACGTACCGGCTGTACGACTACAACCGCCCCGGGCTCGACGGCAAGCTGCGCGAGCTGCACATCGAGGATTCGCTGAACGTCATCGCCTACGACGGCGCCGGCGCAACCCGGATGAAGACGGACGGCGTCCGCCCGGGCGAATGGCTCAAGATCGCGGAGTCGCCGTACTTCGTCGTCGAGAAAGGTGTCGTGGACGGCAACGTGAAACTGGCGACGACCGGCGACAGCTTCGTCATCCTCATCGCCGCAGACGGCAGCGGCACGCTGCGCTGGAATGGCGGCGAGCAGCCGGTCGCGCCCGGCGACTGCTTCCTCGTGCCGGCCAATCTCGGCGAGTACGAGATCGAAGGCGCCCTCACCGTGCTGCGCAGCCGGGTGCCATGATTGCCTGCACTCCCCCAACTCGAATAGCGGAAATATCTTCGCTTATTCTGTCGAATTCGGCCTTTATTCTCTAATATAGAAGAAAAAAACTTCCTCTATTTTCCGCCAAACGCCCGAAAATCGGGATTTTGGACGGAATAGAGGAAGTTTTTTCGCTTATTATCCCGGTCTTCGACTCTACCGCCTCACTTCTCCGGCTCGAACAGCCCCAGGTAAGCGCCGTAGCCTTCCTTCTCCATCTCCGACTTCGGGATGAAGCGCAGCGCCGCCGAGTTGATGCAATAGCGCAGCCCGCCGCGGTCCGGCGGTCCGTCCGGGAAAACGTGGCCGAGATGCGAGTCGGCTTCCCGGCTGCGCACTTCGATGCGCACCATGCCGTGCGACAGGTCCATGTGCTCGGTGATGCTGCCCTTGTGGATCGGCCGCGTGAAGCTCGGCCAGCCGCAGCCGGCGTCGAACTTGTCCCGCGAGCTGAAGAGCGGCTCCCCGGACACGATGTCGACGTAGATGCCTTCTTCTTCGTTGTCGTAGTACTCGTTGCGGAAAGGCGGCTCGGTCGCGTTCCGCTGCGTCACCTCGTATTGCATCGGGGTGAGCCGGCGCTTCAGTTCCTCGGGGTCCTTCCTGATCCGCCAATGCCGATCGATAAAATCATCCCTTCCGGACGCCTTGCGGTACATCTTGTAGCGGTACGGCTGCTTCTTGTGGTACGCCTGATGATATTCCTCCGCCGGATAGAACGGCCCGGCGGGCACGATCTCCGTCACGATCGGCCGGTCGAACCGCCCGCTCGCCTCCAGTTCGCGCTTCGATTCCTCGGCCAGCTTCCGCTGCTCCCCGGTATAATAGAAGATCGCCGTCCGGTACGACGACCCGCGGTCGTGAAACTGTCCGCCCGGGTCGGTCGGATCGATCTGCCGCCAGAAAATGTCGAGCAGCAGCTTGTACGGCATCCGCTGCGGATCGTACGTAATATGAACGGCTTCCGCGTGTCCCGTCGTATCCGAGCAGACTTCCTCGTACGTCGGGTTCGGCTTGTGGCCGCCCGTATAGCCCGATACGACGCGGATGACGCCGGGCATTTCCTCGAACGGCTCGACCATGCACCAGAAGCAGCCGCCCGCAAAAGCCGCCTGTTCATAAGCCGGCTTATCCGGTTGTTCCGGTTTATCCGTATTCGTCACAACCATTCCTCCTTCGCCGCGCAGACCGACCGAAGATCGCCGATCCGCCGCCGGCATGGATGTACTCTTATTATAAAGTTCCGCCTCCTCCGTTTCCACCAACCCGATTTTTTTCAATTTACGCTTCCGGTAAGCCCATTTTCATGCTATAATGAAAGCGCTCACAATATACAAAGAGCAACCATGAAGGGGGAAATGCCGATGGTGCAAGCCGTGATGCCTGACCGCAATCCGTATGAGGAACTTGCGCTGGAGCACGACGTTCTTTTCTTCAAGCTGGGCGGACCCGAGCTTGTCTGCTTTCATGGACGAAACTTCAATATGAAGCGACGGATGAGCACCGATCGAATCGCGCTTCTCCGGTCGGATCCGAATTTCTGTCTGGTCGCCCCCGATACGTACGTCAACCTCCGGAAAGTCAGCGAATTGGACGGCGATGTGCTCTACTTCGGCGAGAAAGGACCCGAGGCGAAGCGGCTGTCGGTCTCCCGCTGGCGCCGGAACGCGATCCGCGAGAAAATCGCAAATCTGAAATAACGGAGAACGGGCGATGCCCGTCCCCGAACGGAAAGCAAACTCCCGCTGCGATGTGGCGCACGCGGGAGTTTTTATTGATTCAAGAATGCCGGCGCCGCACTTGCATCAGTCCCGAAATTGCGATTAACTAGATGAGTGTGCACTTGTAAACACGTGTACGCGACAGCATGAAACACTCAAGAACAGCCATTGGGGAGGCGTATGCGGTGAGCGCAGGAGCGGATTGGAAAGCCAGGTGGCGCGAGGAGATGGAACGGGAACTCAAGGACAACATCCTTCACTACTGGATGACCCGCACCGTCGACGAGAAGAACGGCGGCTTCATCGGGCGGATCGGCGACGACCGGCAGCCGGATTACGAGGCGGCCAAAAGTCTGGTGCTGAACACCCGGATTTTGTGGACGTTCTCGGCCGCTTACCGCGTATTCAAGGACGACCGCTATCTGGCCGTGGCCGAACGGGCTTACGGATACGTGACGGACAAATTCGCGGATCGTGAATATGGCGGATTCTACTGGATGGTTGACGCGCAGGGCAGCCCGCTGGAGGACAAGAAACAGGTGTACGGCCAGGCGTTCGCGATCTACGCGCTCTCCGAGTTTTACCGGGCGGCGCGGCGCAAGGAAGCGCTGGACAAGGCGATCGAAACGTACCGGCTGCTGGAGCGACACAGCTACGATCCGGCGAACCGCGGCTATATCGAGGCGCATGCCCGCGACTGGTCGGAGACGGACAGGCTCGCCCTCGGCGGCGGCGACATGAACGAGCGCAAGTCGATGAACACGCATCTGCATGTGCTCGAGGCCTATACGAACCTGTACCGGGTCTGGCCGACGGAGGAACTGAACAAGAAGCACAAGGAACTGATTGAGGTCATGCTCGATCACATCGTCGATCCGGAGACGGCGCATTTCAAACTGTTCTTCGATGACGAATGGAACAGCAAGTCGGACCTCATCTCCTACGGCCACGACATCGAGGGCAGCTGGCTGCTCACGGAGGCGGCCGAACTGTGCGGCGACGAAGCGCTTCTCAAGCGGACGAAGGAGACGGCGATCCGCATGGCGGAAGCGACGCTGAACGAAGGCGTGGACGCCGACGGCGGCCTGCTGAACGAAGCGAATGCGACCGGGCTCATCGACACGAACAAGGACTGGTGGCCGCAGGCGGAAGCCGTTGTCGGCTTCTACAATGCTTATCAGCTCACGGGCGAGGACAAGTATCTGGACGCCGCCCGCCGGTCCTGGGCATTCATCGACCGCTGCATCATCGACAAGGAAGACGGTGAATGGTTCTGGAGCGTGGACCGCGAAGGCCGTCCGACCCGGGGGCACGGCAAGGTGAACGCCTGGAAATGCCCGTACCACAACGGCCGGGCGTGCTTCGAGATGATGGAGCGTCTGGTCTCCGCGCACTGACGAGCGTCAGCCGTATAAAGGCTCCGGCGAGCGATTCGCCGGAGCTTATTTATTGATCTGCCCCATCAATGCCCAGAAAAAAAGCTGCCCCGCCATGGGACAGCCTGTTGCTTCAGCCCGCGATCAAGATTTGACCGCACCGCTCGTGACGCCGGAGAAAATATAGCGCTGCATGAACAGGAACATCACGATCGTCGGAATGAAGATCAGCAGAATGTACGCCGAGATCACTTCCATGCGCGCCGCGTTCGGCCCGACGAACGACTGGATCGCCGTCGCCACCGTGCGCAAGCCCCTGTCCGGCATGTACAGATACGGCACGTAGAAATCGTTGTAGATGCTGATGAACTTCAGGATGACGACGGTCGCCGTCGCCGGTCCGAGGAGCGGGAAAATGATGCTCCGGAAAATCTTGAACAGCGACGCGCCCTCCATCATCGCGCTTTCGTCCAGTTCGTACGGGATGTTGCGGATGAACTGGAGATAGATGACGAGCTGGATGACGTCCGCCCCCAGATACAGCACGATCGGCGCGCCGTACGTATTGTACAGGCCGAGCGCCTTGATGACCGAGTAAGTGACGACCTGCGTCGTGATGAGCGGAATGACCGCGGCCACCAGGTACGAACCGATGATCAGATTTTTCCCCTTGAAATCAAACCGCCCGAGCGCATAGGCCGACATCGACCCGATCAGCACGTTGCCGACGATCGAGACGATCAGGATGAACAGCGTGTTGCCGAGGCCGAGCGCCAGATCCCCTTTCTCCCATGCGATCGAGAAGTTCTCGAAATTCCAGGTCGAGGGAAGTGACAGCCGGTTGATATAGAACTCCTGCCGCGTCTTGAACGCGCCGACGAAGACGGAGTACAGCGGGAAGAACACGACGAACGTGCCGATGAGCAGCACGATATATTTCATGGTGTCGAAAAATAGTTGTTTCGCCTTCATATTCTCGTCCCGCCTTCCCTCAGAATCAGCCGCTGGATGAGCACGACGACGGCGACCATCAAGAGCAGCACGACGGCGAGCGCGGATGCGAGACCGAACTGATTGAATTTGAAGGCGACGTCCAGCGTCTTCATCAGGAAGGTGGACGTGTCGTTCGCGCCGAGCGTCATGATGTACGGCACGGTGAAAGCCTGCAGGGCGCCGCTCAGCGTCAGGATGAGCATCAGCTCGACGACATTCTTGATGCTCGGCATCGTAATGTGCCAGAAGCTCTGCCAGGCGTTCGCACCGTCGATGCGCGCCGCTTCATACAAATCATCCGAGATCGACTGCAGCGCACCGATGAAGATGACCATGTTGTAGCCCATGTACATCCAGAGGGACACGAATGCCAGCGCCCAGTCGTTGATCGCCGGATTGCCGAGCCACTGCTGTTTCCACGCTTCGAGTCCGAGCACTTCGAGCAGCTTGTTCAACGAGCCGTAGGACGTGTGGTACACGGTCTGAAACATGATCGCGATCGCAACCTGGTGCAGAATGTACGGCAGGAACAGAATGACCCGGAACACATTCCTTCCCTTGAGCTTCGAGTTCAGAATGACGGCGAAGAACAGCGCCAGCGCCGTCTGGACCAGCCCGCCGATGAAATAGTACAGGTTGTTGCGCAGAATCTGGAAGTATTCCGGATTCGAGAAGATCTCCCTGTAGTTCTTCAGCCCGACGAAGTTCACGTCAAAGCCGAAGCCGTCCCAGTCCGTGAAGCTGTAGTAGACCAGCATGACAGACGGGTAGTAGGTGAAAAGGAGCAGCAAAACGAGCGGCAAGGCGAGAAAACTGGTGATGATGATGATCCGCTGGGTTTTGTAGCTGAGATTCAAGGCGCCGCGCCTCCTCATGCCAGGATCAAGCCATAACGGTCAGCGCCGTCCTCCCGGAAGGCGCATCCGTTATGCGGTGAATGACAAGCCGATGACAAGTGTGAAGCTTGCATAAGTCTAGTCATTGGAAAAACCTGAGGCTGCCTTCAGGCGCGATTCGCATCGCCCTGACGGTCAGCCCCAGTCTGCACGCCGGTTACCCGTTCATCGAATCAATAGCCGAGTTCTTTCTTGGCTGCGGCCCATTTCTGATTCAACTTGTCGAATTCGGCCTGCAGATCCTTCGCAACGGCGGCTTGTTGGATTTCCTCACCCGTGAACGGAATCTGCGCCTTGTTCGCAATCTCGTTGAACCGGGAATCCGACGGTACGGATTCGAGAATGTTGGGATTGTAGCTCATGAACTCTGCCATTTGCGGCAGCGTCGGTTCGTTGTTTTTGTTGATCGGGATGAAACCGGAATCGGCGTCGTAACCGGATTCCATGATCATGAACTTGACGAACGCCTTTGCGGCTTCAAGATTCTTGCTGTCCTTGCTTACGCCCATGAAGTAGTCCGGGCCGAGAACGGCGTTCACCGTGCCGCTGTTGTCATGCGGAAACGGGAAGAAGCCGATGTCTTCCGGCGCCGCGCCGCCTTGCTCGATGATCTGGTTGATGACCCAGTTGCCGAGGAAGTACATTGCCGCGTTGCCCGTCGCGATTTCTACCTTCGAAGCTTCCCAGTTGTTCGTAGCCAGGTCTTCTTCGGTATAGCCTTTCTCGATCAGGGTACGGACAATGTTCAGGCCGATGCCCCACGCGTTGTCAAGCTGGAACGGCGCGTCCATTTCCACCATATTGTTCTCGAAGTTGACGTCGCCGGAGAAATGCGCCAGGCTGTTGCGGCCCCATTGGCTCATCGGCCATTGCGCGCCGTAGTTGATGTAGATCGGCACGATCCCGGCGTCTTTCAGCTTCTGGCAGGCTTCGTAGAACTCGTCCAGCGTCTTCGGAATTTCCGTGATGCCCGCTTTTTCGAACGCCTTCTTGTTGTAAACGATGCCGTTCGTCGAAGCGCCCGTCGCAACGCCGTAGTAGTTGCCGTCATACGCCTTGAAATCCGCGAACCGCACTTGATCGAAGATGTTGAGGTCATTCAGCGGAGCGAAGAAATCGCCGAGCTCGGAGTTCGCGATGTTCGTCGGAATCATGAGCACGTCGCCGGCGTCGCCCGCCGTCAGCTTGACGCGGATGTCTTGCTCGTAGTTCGTGTACGGAGCGTATTTGACTTTGACGTTCGGGTATTGCTTGTTGAACTCCGCCACATACCTGTCGTAAGTACCGTTGTCGACCAGGTCCGTGCGGTGCGTCGCGAACACAATCTCGCCCGAGATTTCGGTGTTGCCGCCCGCATTCGACTGACCGTTGCCCGCGGTGTTGTCCGTACCGCCGTTGCCATCGTTCTTCGAGCCGCCGCAGGCAGCAAGGACGAGCGACAGCGCCACGAGAACAGACAACATCATGGCGAATCTTCTTTTCATGCGCGAGTCCCCCTGTTTCCGTGTTGTGGCCGACCGGCTTCGGCAAAATCGCCGCTTTCGATCGGTTCCGGGCTTCATTATAGCGGTGAAAACCGCTTACAAAAATGCAACGTGTTTGCTTTTCTTGTCCTCTGTTATCCTAACTTTTCTAACAATTGATAGCGCAACCGCCCGGATGCTATCTGACGATTTGACGATATTCGTTGGGTGTCATGCCCACAATCCGCTTGAACAGTTTGGTGAAATAGGCCGAATCCGGATAGCCCACCTGCTCGCCGACTTCGTACGTCTTCAGGTCCGGCCGGCTGCGGAGCAGGTTCTTCGCCTGCTCGATCCGCACGCCTATCAGGTAATCGGTGATCGTGACGCCTGTCTCCTGCTTGAACAGCCGGCTCAGGTAGCTCGGCGTGAGATACACGCGCTCCGCGAGTCCCCCGAGATCCAGATCCTCATGGTAGCTTGACGCGATGATCGCCTTCACGGCATCCACCGCGCGCACGCTGCCGCTCCGCCGCTCGCGGATGCGCACGATCGCCTCGATCATCCGTTCCGTGAACCATTGGCGCAGCGGGCCGTATTTGAAAAACCGGGACAGTTCCTCGAGCCGCCGGTCCGCCGGACCGAACAGTTCCTCCGCTTCCTCGGCGAACCCGCCGACTTCCCGTTCCGCCAGCTCGAGCATCCGGATCAGCAGTTCCATTAGAACGCCGGGCGCTTCCTGCCGCCTGCGCATCTCCTCGAAGAAGGCGTTCAGTTCCTGCTCGATCTTCTCCCCGTCGAGAATCTGCAGGCTGCGGACATACTCCGTTTCCCACGATTTGTACCAGTCGCTGAGGCGGGCCGGCCTGGCCTGCTGCGACACCGCTTCGGATGCCGGTACGAAGACGGCCCGCTCGAACCGGTAGAACGCTTTGCCGGCCGCCAGCTCGGCTTCAATGAACGCTTCCCGCAGACGTTTCGCCCCGCGGAACGGCAGCGAGGCGCCGATGGCCGCGCCCGTGTGCTCCGTCAGCGCCGCGGCCAGCGCGAAGCCTGCGCGCTCCGGCGCGGACGTCAGCGAAGCGCCGGCGTCCAGCTCAAGCAGCACGCCGTAGGTCCGGTCCCGGACCGCGATCGCGCAAGATCTGACGTCTTCGGCATTCGCCGCCGCCTCCAGCGTATCGAGCCCGACCGCCGCTTCCGTCCGCACGACGTACCAGACCGCGAACGCATCGTCCGGGATGACCGGCTCCGCGGATGCTTCGCCGGCAAGCGCGCGTTCGAGCCTGTGCCGCCGGAATATTTTCGTCTGCCTTCGCGCTTCGGCGATTTCCTTCGCCATCTCCCGCAGCACGCGATACAGTTCGGCCTTGTCCACCGGCTTCAGCAGATAGTCCCGCACCTGATGGCGCATCGCGGTGCGCGCGTAGTCGAAATCGCTGTATCCGCTGACGATGACGCAGCGCACGCCGGGATGCTCGGCCTGCAGCTTCTCGGCAACCTGAAGCCCGTCCATGACCGGCATCCGGATGTCGGTGATGACAACATCCGCCCCTTCTTCCTTGAGGAACTTCAGCAGTTCCGCGCCGTTCGCGAAGACCCCGGCAACCTCATAGTCCTCCGATGCGGAGCGGACGAGCTTGGCCAGTCCGCGACGGATCCGTTCTTCATCATCTGCAATTACGATGCGAAGCATGCGTCAGACCTCCTGTTTCACGCTGCTTACGTCTGCAGCCGGCTCGGCAGGGTCACGGTCACTTCCGTGCCGGCGCCCGGCTCGCTGGCGATGTCGATGCCATAGCCCTCGCCGTAGAACAGCCGGATTCGCTCGTTCACGTTCCGGAGGCCGATGCCGAAGCCGCGCGAGCCGCCGCCTTCGCCCGGCGGCGTGTCGATCACGCCGCGCAGCCGCTCCAGCGTTTCGGCGTCCAGCCCCACGCCGTTGTCGCGGATGCGGAAGAAGATGCGATCGCCCTCGGCCTCGCACGAGAGCACGATCGTCATGCGCTCCTTGCGTTCGTCATAGCCGTGCAGCACCGCGTTCTCGATGATCGGCTGCAGCAGGAGCTTGACCATTTTCATTTCGCGATACGGATCGCAGCCGGCGACCTCGAGCCTGAACCGGCCCGGATAGCGGTACTCGACGATGCGCATGAACGTCTCCAGGTGCATGAGCTCGTCCTCCAGCCGCACGATCTCGCCAGCCGTGTTCACGCTGTAGCGCAGCAGCCGGCCGAGCAGCTGGATCATGTCCGCCACTTCGGGATTGTCGTCGACTTCGGCCGTCATGCGGATCGACTCCAGCGTATTGTGCAGAAAATGCGGGTTGATCTGGCTCTGCAGAGCCAGCAGTTCGGCTTCCTTGCGGCGTAATTGCATATGGTAGTTGTCGTTGATCAGCTCGCGGATCCGGCCGATCATCCGGTTGAAATGAAAGCCCAGCATGCCGATTTCGTCCTGCCGCCGGACCGGGAACGACACCTCGAGATTGCCGGCCTGCACGTGTTTCATGAGCTGCATCAGCGAGCGCAGCGGCTTCGTCAGGGCGAACGAAATGACGACCGAAGCGGCCAGCGCGAGGAAACCGGTCAGCAGCGCCGTCGCCAGCGTGAAGTTGCGGTTCGCCACCGCGTCCTTCATCAGCACGCCGACCGGAACGGAGATGATGACCTTCCAGCCGGTCTTGTTCGAGCGGTCGTAAATGACGATCCGCTGGCCGTCTTCCGCGTCGTGGCGGAACGTGCCGCGGCTTCCGACAGCCTGTGCGACGACCGGATCGTTCGACCGGTTCTGGGCGAGATGCCGCATGCCGCTGTCGTAAATGACGTTGTTGTTCTCGTCGAGGATCATCGTCTCCCCGCCGGTGACGCTGTCCAATTCGGATACGTACCGCTCGATGACGCTGATGTTCGCGTCGACGGCGACGAGGCCGAGCAGTTCGAGCGACGGCGTATAGATTTGGCGGACGACGGTGAAGACGTAGCGTTTGCGGTTGTGATTGCTCGTGTATTCCTGCGTGCTGACGAGCGCGGCGTTCGTCCCCTCCCGCCGGGCGCGCTCCAGCCATTGCTGATAGGTGGTCATGATGTCGGAGCGGACGCCGCCGACCTGCACGCGGTAATAGCCGTTGCCGAAATTGTCGAACAGATAGATCGACGTTGCGCCTTCCTTGACGCTGTTCAGAAAGTAGATGCTCTCCTCCACCCGGCGCTGAATTTCGAGCGCGGTGCCTTTCTGGCTCGGAATGATATAAGGGCTGTCCCCGATCTCCAGATCGGGACGAGAATAGAATTCGTTGGCCGCCCTGAGGCTGTCCTGAATCTCCTCGATGGCGCCCGGCAGCGCGGTCAACCGCTCCATGTCGGAGATGTAGTCGTCCAGGCTGACGATCAGCTTGCGGGCGAGTTCCGCCACGTACGAAGTGGTGTTGTCCTCGATGGTGCGCGCATACCGGTCATAGGATATCAGACTGAGCGCCATGATCGGCAAGATAACCAGAAAAAGGAAAATCAAAATCAGCTTCCGCTCCATCGGCAGATCGCGGAATCTGGTTGCCGGATTCCATTTGCGCACGGCGTTCCCGCCTCCCGTCACGGCTTGGTGTGCGGATCATTTCCTCTTGCGTCCGATCGTTTCCCGGCTCGATTCGCGGTAGACCATCTCGCCGGAAATCAGGATTTTCTCATGCGGTTCGCGGGGCGATGCCACCCGCTCGAGCAGCCGGTCCACCGCCTTGCGGCCGAGTGCCTGCTTCGGCACGTGCACGGTCGTGAGCGCGGGTCGGACGCGCTGCGCATCTTCGATGTCATCGAAGCCGCAGAGCGAGAGGTCACCCGGCACGGACAGCCCGATTTCGCCGAACGCTTGAAGAGCATCGATGGCGATGCTGTCGTTCGCGCAGACGACAGCGGAAGGCAGCTTGCCTTCCGCGCGGCAGCAGGACGCCCAGTCCGCGAATTGTCCGGAGTACCCGCTGATCCCTTCAAGGCCGATCAGATGGTCGTCGCGCAGCGGGATACCGTGCTTCTCGAGCGCACCCCGAAAGCCGTTCCAGCGGTCGAAGAAACTGCGCGAGAACCGGATGTTGCCCGCGAACAGCAGGTCGCGGTGTCCGATGCCGATCAAGTACTGGGTAAGCTTGTACATGCAGTCGTAGTTATTCACGAACACGGTGTCCGACGGGATGAGCGGATCTTCATGGTCGATGAGCACCATCGGCAGACCGCAGCGGTGCACCTCGAGCAGCAGCGAGGTTGAAATTTCGCCGACGCCGATCATGCCGAGCAGGCCGTTCGGGTTGAGCACGTGGAGCAGCCCGTCGATGCTGTACTCGGAGATGATCACCATGCCGTATCCCCGCTCTTCGAGCCGGATCGAGATGCCGTCGAGGATGCGTCCCCAGTAGACCGATTCCTTCGTTTGAAAACGGATGTTGGGCATCAACACGAGCACGGACGGCTTCGAGCCGCCCGCGGGAAGCTGTCCGGGTTTCTCCTGTCTTGCGGCGCCGCCCCGCTGGGCGAAATAGCCGAGCTGCGACGCCGCCTGGATGACCCGCTCCTTCGTCGCGGGACTGACGCCGTCCTTGCCTGAAAGCGCCTTCGACACGACAAATTTCGAGACGCCCAAATAATCGGCGATCTGCTGCATCGTGACCTTTTTCGACATATTCATCCCCGTCCGTGTCATATTCTTCTATTCTAGCACAAGTATTATGTACGCGTAATGAACGGGGGAGGGGGTGCCCGAACGCTAAAAGGCGGCACCCGCGCTTGCACGCAGGTCCGCCTCCATTCGTCTTGTCGCCGGAAGTTGTCCGCGGCGCGGCCGCCGTGATTTGTTACCCTCCGATTGCTTATCGGCTGAGAATCATCTCTTCAATTCGTTTCCGATCCGTCAGGTGTTCGAAGCTCCGGTCGAGCTCCAGTTCCTCCGTGCGGATCAGACGGTCGCCTTCATAATGGCAGCGAAGCTCGAAACAACCGTCGCCGGCGGTCAAAAGCCTGACGCAATGCGGCACGTTCGGCGTGATCCCCATGTTCTCGGGATGCAGAATCCAATCCGTCTGCTTCCAATCCAGAATACCTTCCGGCGTTCGGATCGGAATGTCCGTGCGGTCATCGGAAGGAAGTTCGGCATGGTACACGTACATGCCGCCGAACTCCCGCCCGCCCGTAAACCAGGTGACGATGCCCCGAAAGTCGACGGCATCAAGCAAAAGGCCCGTCTCTTCCGCGATCTCCCGCAAGGCCGACGCCCTCGGCGTCTCGCCGGGTTCAAGCTTGCCTCCGGGCGCGTTCCACATTCCCATCCAGACGGGGTATTCCCGGTTGAGCAGCAGAAAGCGGTCTTCTTGTTGGATGAAGCAGATGGTATATTTCAGCATGCGTACCTCCAAACGGTCATGGGTGTGAACGGATTTTCGGCTGGTGCTCCTCTCGATGTCCGGAACCTTTTCAAGTTGTTGTGAATATATTCCAGACCCGTTGCCGTTCTCCTGCTCGGTCCATTGGCTTTAGCCTCATTCACCGCATCAACGACTTGGGCCGACTTTGTAACGCGGTATCCGCGTTACAGGACGCATCCACCGGACTCGAATCGACACTGTAACGTGGTATCCGCGTTACAGACGCAACCACCGGACTCGAAACGAAGCTGTAACGCGGTATCCGCGTTACAGCTTCGCGGGCACAAAACAAGGGCTGGCCAAAAGCCGCATTCCGACTCTCGACCAGCCCCGTCCCCGCATTCCCGCTATACCGCTGTCTCTTCTCCGATCGCCCGCGTCGAATCGCGGACGACCAGTTCGGGCGCGTAGGTCACGTCCTCCGCCTCGGCCGAGGGATCGGCCATCAGGCGGAGCAGCATCTCCGCCGCCCGCTCGCCCATCGCCGTCTTCGGATGGGTCAGCGTCGTCAACTTCACTTCGGCCGCCTGGGCCAGCGTCGAATCGTCGAACCCGACGATCGACAAATCGTCCGGCACGGCGAGTCCGGCTGCTCGGATCGCCGGCAGCAGCGCGACGGCCAGCTCGTCGTTGTAGCAGACGAACGCCGTCGGCCGGCCGTTCCGCCGCAGCAGCCCGGCTGCCGCCTCGGCCGGACGGGACCATTTGTTCTCCGAGGCGTACGTGACGACGCCGTCCGGCAGCATCGGCACGCCGTAATGCTTCATGGCGCGCAGAAACCCTTTCATCCGGCGCGTGCCCTGCAGGTCGTCCGTTTTGAAAAATCCGGCGATCCGCCGGTGCCCGAGCTTGATCAGATGTTCCGTCGCCGCGAATCCGCCGGCTTCGTCGTCCAAGACCAGGCACGGGCAGTCCAGTTCCGGATAGCGGGCGTTGATCATGACGACCGGGATGCCGCGGTACCGGAACGCCAGGAACTGCTCCAGGTTCGGATTGCCTTCCGCGCTTTTCGTCGGCTCGACGATCAGGCCGCCGACTCCCCGGTTCATCATCATCTGAAGACTGCCTTGTTCCCGCTGCTTGTCGTTGTCGGTGCTCGACAGGTACAGCCCCATGCCATGGGCGCGCAGCACCGCTTCCGCTCCCCGCACAATGTGCGGGAAGATGTAGTCCGAGATATACGTCGTCACCATGCCGACGGCGGCCTGGGCCGCCCCGGCCTTGATGAAGTCCGGCGGCGCCACGAACGTTCCCTTGCCGCGCTGGCGATACAGATAGCCTTCCTGCTCCAGTTCGTTCAACGTCTGGCGAACGGTCTGCCGGCTCATGCCGAACCGGGCAGCCAGTTCATTCTCCGACGGCAGCAGCTCGTGCGGCTTCCATTCGCCGCTGTGCAGCCAGGACAGAATCTCTTGCTTCAATTGCAAATATTTCGGCAGATCGCCGCGCGTCATTCCGTTGACACCGCCTTGCCTCCGTTCACGACTTGCGCAGCTTCCACGCCAGATCGGCGAGCACGAGCTCCCGGCGCAGCGCGTCCGGGCGCGTATCCTTGCCGATGATGACCGACTCGATGCCGGCCATTTCGGCGAAATCGGCCATCTGCGCGGCCGTCACATGATAGGAGAAGCCGGTATGGTGCGCGCCGCCGGCGAGAATCCACGACTCGACGCCATCCCTGAGGTTCGGCAGAACACGCCACAACACACGCGCCACCGGCAGCTTCGGCATCGGACGCTCGACCGGCACCGCTTCGACTTCGTTCACGAGCAGGCGGAACCGGCTGCCGAGATCGACGATCGACGCGTTGATCGCCGCGCCCGCCCGGGCGCCAAACACCATCCGGGCCGGCGGCTCCTTGCCGCCGATGCCGAGCGGATGCACTTCGATGCGCGGTTTGTCCGCCGCGATCGTCGGGCACACCTCAAGCATGTGCGCGCCGAGTACCAGCTCGTTGCCCGGTTCGAGATGGTAGGTGTAGTCTTCCATGAACGACGTGCCTTTGCCGCCCGCCATCACTTTCATGAGCCGCACGAGGGCGGCCGTCTTCCAGTCGCCTTCGCCCGCGAAGCCGTACCCGTCTTCCATCAGCCGCTGCACCGCGAGGCCGGGCAGCTGCCGCAGACCGTGCAAGTCCTCGAACGTCGTCGTGAACGCGGAGAAACCGCCCTCCTCGAGCATCGAGCGCAGGCCGAGCTCGATCCGCGCCTGGTAGGCGATCGCCTCCCGCTTCTCCTCGGTATCCGCGACGATATCATAACGCGATCCGTATTCTTCGAGCAACCGTTTCACATCGGCTTCGCTCACGGCGTTCACCCGTTCGGCGAGATCGCCGACGCCCCAGGTGTTCACCGACCAGCCGAAGACAATCTCGGCTTCGACCTTGTCGCCTTCGGTGACGGCCACCTGCCGCATGTTGTCGCCGATCCGCAGCACTTTGAGCGTCCGGCTTTCGGCCCAGGCAGCGGCCGTCCGCATCCACGCGCCGATCCGCTCCTGCGCCCCGCGGTCTTCCCAGTGTCCGAACACGACGGACCGGCGGACGTCCATCCGCGCGTGGATATGGCCGTGCTCGCGGTCGCCGTGGGCGGCCTGGTTCAGGTTCATGAAATCCATATCGATCGAATCCCACGGGATGTCGCGGTTGTATTGCGTCGCAAAGTGCAGCAGCGGTTTCTTGAGCACCGACAGCCCGCCGATCCACATTTTCGACGGCGAGAACGTGTGCATCCACGTGATGACGCCGGCGCACGCGTCGTCCGCGTTCGCTTCGATCATGAAGCGCCGGATGTCCTCCGGCGTCGTCAGCACCGGCTTCAGCACCAGCTCATAGCCGAGCGCGCCGCTTGCGTTCAGTCCCGCGACGATCGCCCGGGCGTTCTCCGCAACCTGCTCCAGCGTCTCCGGTCCGTACAAATGCTGGCTGCCGACCGCGAACCAGAACCGATATTTTCTCGTCTCAAGCATGACGGGTAACCTCCTCTTTCAATGCTTTCAACCGTTTCATCACATCGTTGCCGCCGCGTCCGAAATAGTCATGCAGCGCCGTGTATTCCTTGTACAGCCGGTCGTAGATCGCCGCGTTTTCCGGAATCGGCTTGAACGATTCCTCCCGCACGCGCGCCATCTTCTTCGCCGCTTCCACGATCGAATCGTAACCGCCCGCCGCCGAACCCGCCGCGACCGCGGCGAACATCGCCGCGCCGACCGCCGGCGTCTGCCGGGACGCCGCCACCTTGATCTCGCGGTTCGTCACGTCGGCGTAGATCTGCATGAGCAGCCGGTTCTTCTGCGGCAGCCCGCCGCAGGCGTACAGCTCTTTCACCTCGACGCCGTTGCTGTCAAACGCTTCGACGATCTTGCGCGTGCCGTACGCGGTTGCTTCGAGCAGCGCCCGGTAGATCTCTTCCGGCTTCGTCAGCAGCGTGCAGCCGACGATGACGCCCGTCAGATCGGCATCGACGAGGACGGACCGGTTGCCGTTCCACCAGTCGAGCGCGACCAGCCCCGACTCGCCGGGCTTGAGCTTGGCCGCCCGCGCTTCGAGCCACTCGTGCACGCTGACACCTTCGCGTTCCGCCGCTTCTTTCACATAGGCCGGAACCGCTTCCTCCACATACCATTCGAAAATGTCCCCGACCGCAGACTGGCCTGCTTCATAGCCGAAATATCCCGGAATGATGCCGTCTTCGACGACGCCGCACATGCCTTCGACTTCACGCTCTTCGGTGCCGAGCAGCATATGGCAGATCGACGTGCCCATCGCCATGACGAGTTTGCCCGGCTCGGTGACGCCGACCCCCGGCACGGCCGCGTGCGCGTCGACGTTGCCGACGGCGACGGCCGTCCCCTCCTTGAGGCCCGTGATCTTCGCCATCTCCGGCGTCAGCCCGCCGGCGCGCGTGCCGAGCGGCACAATCTCGCCGCGCAGCTTCGTCTCCGTGAGATTCTCAAGGCGCGGGTCGAGCGCCTTGAAATATTCGCGGCTCGGGTAGCCCTCCTGCTTGTGCCAGATCGCCTTGTAGCCGGCCGTGCAGCTGTTGCGGAGAATGTTGCCGGACAGCTGCGCGATGACCCAGTCCGTCGCTTCGAGGAACTGGTCGGCCGCGTCATAAATCTCCGGCGCTTCGTCCAGAATCTGCCACACCTTGGCGATCATCCATTCGGACGAAATTTTGCCGCCGTACCGCTTGAGCCATTTCTCGCCGCGCGCTTCCGCGATCCGGTTGATCTTGTTCGCCTCGTCCTGCGCCGCATGGTGCTTCCACAGCTTCACCCAGCTGTGCGGGTTGTCCCTGTACGGCGGCAGCATGCAGAGCGGCGTGCCCTGCGCGTCCACCGGCAGCATCGTGCAGGCCGTGAAATCGATGCCAATCCCGATCACATCGTCCGGATCGACGCCGGACATTTCCAGCACGGCCGGCACCGAACGCCGCAGCACTTCAATGTAATCGTCGGGATGCTGCAGCGCCCAGTCCGGCTCGAGTCTGACGCCCGATCCCGGCAGCTTCTCGTCAATGACGCCGTGGGGATACGGCGTCACGTGGTCCGCAACTTCCGTCCCGTCCGCCAGATCGACGAGTACCGCGCGTCCCGATTGCGTGCCGTAGTCAATGCCGATCGCGTATTTTTTCCCCATGTCCGCTCCTCCCGTTCCTCAGGCTGTCGGCCCGGATTGGCCGTAATAAGCGTTCGCTCCGTGCTTGCGAAGGAAATGCCGGTCGAGCAGCGCCTGATCCATCGGTCCGACCTCGCGCAGCTGCAGCGTCCGGTGGCCGATCTTCGCGACTTCTTCCAGCACGACCGCGTTGTGCACCGCTTCGTGCGCGTCCTTGCCCCACGCGAACGGCGCGTGGCAGTGGACGAGCACGCCCGGCACCATCGCCGGATCGATGCCCCGCGTCCGGAACGTCTCGATGATGACGTTGCCCGTCTCCAGTTCGTAGGCGCCGCGGATTTCCTCCTCCGTCATCGGGCGCGTGCACGGAATTTCGCCGTAGAAATAATCGGCGTGCGTCGTGCCGAGCGCCGGAATGCCCCTTCCGGCCTGCGCCCACGCGGTCGCCCAGGGCGAGTGCGTATGCACGATCCCGCCGATCGACGGGAATGCCCGGTACAGCGCCAGATGCGTCGGCGTGTCGGACGAAGGCTTGAGCGCGCCTTCCACCTTGTTTCCTTCCAGATCGACGACGACAAGATCGTCCGCCTTCAGCTTCTCGTACGGTACGCCGCTCGGCTTGATGACGACCAGCCCGCTCTCCCGGTCAATGCCGCTTACATTGCCCCAAGTGAATGTGACAAGGCCGTACCGCGGCAGATCGAGATTCGCGGCGAGCACCTCTTCTTTCAGCGCTTCCAGCATGCGCGGCTCATCTCCTCCTTCATTGTAAAGGCTTTCTTTTTGCATTGTAGCACTTGTTCGTACAAGTTGGCAATTATAAAGTTGGATTCGACAAAGTTGTACATACAACTACATGCAAAAAAAGCCGCTCGGCGGCGGGCCGTACGGCGGAACTTGAGATCGTTCACCGATTTTACAATTTCGGATCCTCGGTATCTTCCCACTTGCGGGAATACGCCTTGTTCGTGACCCAGAACGTCATCCAGGCCAGCAAAATGAGGATGACGATCGACGCCACCCATACGCCTGTCGGCACACCCATTGCTTCACCCTCCTCATCCTCAGTCCACTCTATCCTACCATCCCCGCCCGCCGCTTACAACCTCCAGCCGCGTGTCCAACCTCCCGGCGGTCTGTCTGCATATGATGATCGAAAAACGCAAAGCGGGGAATGCTCATTGAAGAAGAAAATTGTTTTCGTCATACCGTTCAACAACCGGTACTCTTCCGATGCGGCCGGTACCGCCGACTGGATCCGCAGCCGAATCGGCATCTTCATGCGGTACACGCTCCGCAGCCTGCTGAAACAGGATTCGCAGCGGTTTCAGGCGTTCGTGCTCTATCGCCCGCAGTCCGAAGCGCTGATTCAGGCGGCCCTCGCGCAGCATCCTCCGCTCCCCGGTCATGTATCGTTCGTCACGAAACCGGTCTATGAAGCGAAAGTGGCGGAGGCTGTCAAGGAATACGATCTGCTGTACGAAGTGAATCTCGAGAGCGACGACATGTACCATCGATCGTTTGTCAGCCTGCTGGAGCGCCATGTTCCGAAGAAGTCGCCGGTTGTGCTCATTCCGCAGTACGGCTATGCTTACGATTCCGTCCAGAACCGGATGGCCCGGTTTTTCTTCTGGGCGCCGAGCTTCCTGACCACCGTCTATCCGGCGGAAGCCTACAGGGCCGGATTGCGGCTTCAGCTGTCCCAAGGCTATCGCAGCGCGCTGACGCTGCCGCGCGAATTCATCTGCGTCCGTCAGCCGATCTGGATCAACCATGTCCATTCCGACAACACGGGCATTTCGTTCACTAGAATGTCGTACTGGAAGCTGAAGGGATACACGGACGCCTTCAGCGTCCCCCCGTGGAACAACGGCGCGAGAAAGGCCGCCCATTTCGGACCGGAGATTGCGGACAAGAACCAGATCCGGCGCATCCTGAACGATTACTTCTGAGCATGAAAAAAAGAACCCTGTCCGGGTTCTTCTTATTTGCGAATGGTGCGGTAGAGAGGACTCGAACCTCCACGGGCGATGCCCACTACCCCCTCAAGATAGCGTGTCTGCCAATTCCACCACTACCGCATATTCGATTCGGCTCGATGCCGCGTCCGCCGATCCGGCGGAAGAAAAAAACTGGTGAGCCATGTAGGACTCGAACCTACGACACCCTGATTAAAAGTCAGGTGCTCTACCAACTGAGCTAATGGCTCATGGTGACCCGTAGGGGATTCGAACCCCTGTTACCTCCGTGAAAGGGAGGTGTCTTAACCCCTTGACCAACGGGCCGAACATGTGAGCGGCAGCCAAAGCCGCTGTCATCAAAAAAGACCGTCGGACGGTCTTCCGTCAGGCTGCCGCCGAATCAACCAAAGAATGGCGGAGAAGGAGGGATTCGAACCCTCGCACCGCTTGCGCAGTCTAACCCCTTAGCAGAGGGTCCCCTTGAGCCACTTGGGTACTTCTCCATGATGATGGCTCCCCGAACAGGACTCGAACCTGTGACAACTCGGTTAACAGCCGAGTGCTCTACCAACTGAGCTATCAGGGAACGTTTCGCGGCGACAAGTTATAATTTATCACGATTCGATTTTCGAGTCAAGCATGAACAAACGCAATTTTCCTCCGCATTTTCCACATGCGTAACGGCGCGGATCCATCCGGCGTTTCCGCAAATATTCGGTCCCGCAGGAGACGCATTTCAGCATATAGCGCGGCGGCTTCGTCACGCGCGGCCTGCTGCCCGGCAGATGGCGGCAATACCGGCTGCCGCCGACCTTGGCGAGCAGCTCCATGAAATCCCGGTCACGATGGCGGTATCCGCGGTTCATCAAATGCAGATGATAGTGGCACAGCTCGTGCTTGATGATTTTGGCCGTCTCTTCGGGGCCGAACTGTTCCAGCTGCTTCGGGTTGATCTCGATGTTGTGCGTCTTCAGAAAATAGCGTCCGCCCGTCGAGCGCAGTCTGCGGTTGAACGTCGCCCGGTGGCGGAACGGCAAGCCGAAGCTTTCCAGCGATATCCGCTCGACCCATGCCTGCAGCGCATCGTCGTCCACACCGGTTCATTCCTTTCCCGCAGGCGCTTTCGTGCGGCGCCGTCCGTCATGAATATACTTGAATTTATAAGATGCCGTGCGTTACACTGTCAAGTAGTTTTGCCATTCTGTTAAGGACCGGGCGGCGGGGCTCGACGGCCTTGCGGCTGCCTGCAACGGCAATTTGGCCGCGGGTTTATCTTTAACGAAACGGACAGCACTTATTTAACCGAATCGATGGCATATCGAATTCACAACGCAACTTAGACACGTTATTCATCCTTTCGTTGCGAGCTCAAAAATGCCTGAAAGGCGAAAATTGCGTTGCCACGTTTCGTCAAACCGCCGACCGCCTGCCACCGGCCCCGTCCCCGACGGCAGCATGGAACGAACGACCGTGAAGAAGAAAGGAAACGATCGAATGCCGACGATGCGCTATGTTATTCTGCACGGACCGGACGGCCTGCAATACGTCGAAATGCCGGCGAGCCACGCCTATCAACTGAGCGCGCTCCTGCTGCGGCTGCACAAGGAGATCGGCAAGCTGACCGCCGACAACGTGCCGCAGCTTCCGCATGTCTCCGCCGAATGCTCCGATCTGGAACTGCACGATCCTTCGGCCTCCGTCATCAGCGGACTCGATTTCATGAACCGGCTGGAACAGCGCTTCGCCGAGATCCGCGAGCAGTCCTATCCGCTCATCTCGCTGCTGACGGAGATCCGGGCGCTCCTGGCCCAGCTCGAGCAATGGTACGAGGAAGAATACGGCGCGTGATCAAAGCCGCATCAGCCCGGCCGGCATGATGCCCGGTTGCAAATGGGACCTGCACGGACATCCGCCCAACTCCATATGTTATACGAGACATGGCATATCCGGAGGAGGACGATCGTCATGCCGCAATGGCTGTGCAATCAACTGATGCGGGCTTTCCAGAAGAAAGACAGCCGGCAGATCCGGCTGCTGAACGATTGCTGGTTCTTCTATCGTTCCAAACCCCTGAAGGACGACGGTGACCGGCAGACGGGCCTGCTTCCGTGACAGACCCGCTGCCGCGCACAAGGCCGGCCGGCATCACAGGGATGCCGGCCGGCCTTGTCGTTTATCGCACTATCAGAAACTGCCCCAGGCCGTCACATCGTCGACCGCGAGCCGCGCCGTCGGGCGCCCTTCGGCTGCCGCCTTGCCCACGGCGATGAGCATGACCGGCACATACGTGTCCGGCACATTGAACGCCTCGATGAACTGCTCATGATCGAATCCGCCCATCGGCACCGTATCGAGGCCGCGTGCCCGCGCCGCCAGCATGAGCTGCATGGACGCCAGGCTGCCGTCGATCAGGGCGATCCGCTTGAGCGAATCCGTGCTCATCGAGCCGTAGGACGAGACGAGCCGCTCCCGCTGCTGCGCGGCGAATTCCTCGGTCATATAGCCGCGCTCGACCGCAATCCGGGTGATCTCTCCCGCCCGCTTGTAGCCTTCGATATCGCCCAGCACGGCGATCGTGGCCGAAGCTTCGAGCACCTGCCGCTGGTTGTACGCGATCGGATACAGCTTCTCTTTGTCTTCCGGCTGATCGATCACGAGGAAGCGCCACGGCTGCAGATTGTTCGACGACGGCGCCAGCACAGCGTCGGCCAGGAGCGACTTGATTTCTTCCCGGCTCAGCACGAAATTCGGATCGTAATGCCTGACGGACCGGCGCGTGCGGATCACTTCGCCGAAGTCGGCGGGAATCCGTTCAGCCTGACGGAACGCTTGTTCAGTACTCATCTCTCTCACTCCTTGTATTCCGATGGTTTCACTCTCTGATTCTATTCTATCACAAATCGCTTCCCGCACGAAAGAACCATCATTCGTCCGAGCGCATCGTCAGGCTGACGCGCCCCCGCTTCACGTCCACCGACAGCACGCGGACCGTCACCGTATCGCCGACGGACACGACATCCAGCGGATGTTTCACGTAGCGGTCGCTCATCTGTGAAATATGGACAAGCCCGTCGTTCTTGACGCCGATGTCGACGAACGCGCCGAAGTCTATCACGTTGCGCACGGTGCCCTTCAATTCCATGCCAGGCGTCAGATCCTCGATGCGGAGCACGTCCGTCCGGAAGACGGGCGGCGGCAGCTCCTCGCGCGGGTCGCGTCCCGGGCGCAGCAGGCTGTCAATGATGTCGCGCAGCGTCGGGACGCCGACGTCGAGCCGTTCGGCGGCTTCGGCAGGATCGAGTTCCCGCAGTTTCGCGTTCAGCGCTTCCGTCCCCAGGTCGTGCACGGTATGCCCCAGCATCGCGAACAGCCGGTCGACGACGCCGTAGGATTCCGGGTGGATCGGCGTCCGGTCGAGCGGCTGCGCGCCGTCCGGCACGCGGAGGAACCCGATGCATTGCTCGTAGGTCTTCGCGCCGAGCCGCGGCACCGACCGAAGCTGGCTGCGGTCCGTGAACTTGCCGTTCGCTTCGCGGTACGCGACGATGTTGCGGGCGAGCGCCGCGTTGATGCCGGCGACATACGACAACAATTGAGGCGACGCGGTGTTGACGTCGACGCCGACATGGTTGACCGCCGATTCGACGACGGCGCCCAGGCTCTCGTCCAGCCGCTTCGGATTGACGTCGTGCTGGTACTGCCCGACGCCGATCGCCTTCGGCTCGATCTTGACAAGCTCGGCAAGCGGGTCCTGCAGCCGCCGGGCGATCGACACGGCGCTGCGCTCCGCGACGTCGAGGTCCGGGAATTCTTCGGCCGCCAGCTTCGAAGCCGAATAGACGCTGGCGCCCGCCTCGCTCACAATGACGTATTGCAGTCCGCCGGCGTCCAGCCCCGCATCGCGCCGCTTGCGGATCAGATCGGCGGCGAACTGCTCCGTCTCCCGCGAGGCGGTGCCGTTGCCGATCGCGATCAGCGTGACGCCGTAACGGTCAATCAGCCCGCTCACGAGCTTCTCCGCCTCGGCCGTCTTGTTGTGCGGCGGCGTCGGGTAGCAGACGTCCGTCGCCAGCAGCTTGCCGGTCTCGTCGACGACGGCCAGCTTGCAGCCGGTGCGGTAGGCGGGGTCGATGCCGAGCACGACCCGCCCCTTCACCGGCGGCTGCAGCAGCAGGCTGCGCAGGTTCGCGGCGAATATGCCGATCGCGTGCTCCTCCGCCTGCGCCGTCATTTCGGCGCGCACCTCGCGTTCAATGGACGGCGCGATGAGCCGCTTGTAGGCGTCTTCGACCACAGCGCGCAGCACATCGCGCACGGCTTCCGGCTGCCGGTCGAGCGCGATCCTGCGTCCGATATAGTCCAGGATGCGTGCCGGGTCGAGCTCCAGCGACACCTTCAGCACCTCTTCCCGCTCGCCCCGGTTGACGGCGAGCACGCGGTGCGGCGGCATCCGGCGAACCGGCTCGCGGTAGTCGTAGTACATCTCGTAGACCGACTCCGCTTCCGGGTCCTTCGCCGCGGACACCAGCACCGCGTGGGTCTGCGTGTGGCTCCGCACCCAGGCGCGGATCTGCGCGTCGTCCGCGAGCTGTTCCGCGATGATGTCCATCGCGCCCTGCAGCGCTTCCTCGGCCGTCGGAACGCCCTTCTCCTCATGGATGTACTTTGCCGCCTCCTCAAGCGGCGTTCCGTGCCGCGGCCGGCTGAGCAGCCATTCCGCGAGCGGCTCCAGCCCCCGCTCCTTCGCGACGCTTGCCCGCGTCTTGCGCTTCTGGCGATAGGGACGGTACAGGTCCTCGACCTCCTGCAGCTTCACCGCCCGTGCGATGGCTTCCCGCAGCTCGTCCGTCAGTTTCCCCTGCTCATCGATGAGCCGGATCACTTCGCGCTTGCGCGCCTCCAGATTGCGGAGATAGCTCAGCTTCTCCGCAATGTCCCGCAGCTGCTGCTCGTCCAGCTCGCCCGTCATTTCCTTGCGGTAGCGGGCGATGAACGGGATCGTGTTCCCTTCGTCCAGCAACCGGACCGCCGCGCCCACTTTCCCGGCCGGCAATCCGAGGTCGGCGCCGATCAGCTTCACGATCCGTTCGCGTTCGGCCGCCTCCTGCTCCGGCGTCAGCGCCTCGGCGGAAGCCGCCTCACGCGCCGTGACCGGTTCGGCAAGTTCCGCCCCCTTTTCCTTCTCCGTATTCCATGCGTTGTCCGATCTGCTCATGCACACCATCCTTGTCAGCCGACAGTTTCCTTCCCATTTTCGCAGATCGGTCCAAGTGTTGCAATTTTCAGCGCAGCCACCTCAATTCGGCTTCATGGCCGAGCGACCGGATAAGGCGGAGCTGAAGATACAACCGGTCGTTCAGCGATATGCTGTTCGCGCGGTTCAGCCGCAGTTCGCCCCGGCCCGTATCGACGACATATTCATGGCCGCCATCCGACGATTCCTGCCGCGTCGTCCATCCCCGTGCAACGAACGGTTTGAGCGGCACATACGCCTCTCCGTCCAGTCCGACGTACGCGAAGGGCAGCTGCACATCCGCACCGTCCAGCGTCAGCACCGCGGCATAGTCATGCCGGATCCCCGTGTCGGCTACCGGCAGCGCGTCAAGATCGAGATCCTCCGGCAAGGAAGGAGGCTCCGGACGCTCTTCCCGCGACACTTCGGTCTCGGGATAGAACAGCTCGGTTTCGCCTTCCTTCGCCAGCCGGGACTTCCCGGTCCGGAAATCGTAAATTCGCAGCTTCCGCGATGGCTCATTCATCACATAGAGCAGCAAATTGTTCTCCGCGTTGTACCCCCGCAGGGAAGCGAGCATGAACCGCTTCGCCTCGCCGGTCGCCGGATTGATGCGCACCAGTTCGTTCTGCCGATCCGTCTCGCTGAACTTCTGCAGCAGCAGGGTGCCGTCCGCCAGCCAACGATAGTCCGGATATCTGTCGCTTATGGCAAGCTGCCGGATCTCGCCGGTCGCGTTGTTTTTCAACAAGAGGAGATGCTGTTTCTGCGAGGTGTGGGAACCGTAATGGATGCTCGACTGCGGCGTTGAGGTATGCACATTCGTCGGTACGCAAGATTCGTAGAACGAGACGATTTTCAGTCCCCATTTGCCGCTCGGGGAAGGCTCGAACGCCGTGGTGTAGACCAACGCGTCCGCCGCGGCGTCATAGCAGACGTCATGGAACGGAGCCGAATAGGTGGATACGCGGACGCAGCCCGTGCGGTCGTCAAGCCCGATGCCGCGCACACCGTCCGGCAGACGCATCCATTCGCCGTCCGCCGTGCGGAACACGACGAGCTGGTACGGTTCGGAATTGCGGATCACATCGAAGAACACCTCGCCGGTCGAAGGGTCCGTATAGGCGTGACGGGCAAAAAATTTTTCCGCCGCGGCCGCATCCCTGAGCGGGTAACCCGCGGTTGCAACAGACAGCGCCAACAAGGCGGACAACAACCGAACGAAACTTTTCGATCGCATGCCTGGACCTCCATTACGAGAACGAATGATTTTGCAAAGTTAGACGAGCGCGGAATGGAAAAGTTTCACAGACAGCCCGCTGAAACGTTTTTCTCCATTCGGCGTATATAAATGACAGCACCGGAAACAGGAGGAAGTCCATGCACGATCCGTTCTCTCCGGGACCGTTCGGCGGTTTCGATTTCATGTTCACCTTGATGCCGGTCATCATCCTGATCGGGTTCGCCGCCTTCTTCGCCATAGTCGCCGTCGGAATTGCCCGCCACATTCGCAACACCCGCGCGCCCCGTCGGACCGTCTACGCCCGCGTCGCGGCGAAACGGATGGAGGTGACGGGAAGCTCGAACATGCATCATCATGCGGACGGCGCCGTCCATCACGGCTTCGGCTCACGCACGGACTATTACATCACGCTGGAATTCGAGAACGGCGAACGGCGGGAATTTCTCGATGTGAAAAATCTGTACGGCCTCGTGGTCGAGGGGGATGTCGGCTATGCGGCCATTCAGGGAGACTGGATCGTCGCGTTCGAGCGCCAGCCGATGACGCATATGGGGCACAATCCCGGCATGTAAGGCGAAGGATCGTTACCTTTCAACGAGGAGGCAGACAGGGTCATGCGCATTGGCGTCTGGGTCATGATCATGGTCGGCGTGCTGCTCCTGGCCGTCTCCGCGCCGATGCTCTACGCCCACTATCGGGAATACGCGCTTGCCGAGAAAGCAAGGAACCAGTATGCGATACAGCGGATTCCGATCGAGCCCGACGGATTCACGGGGGAAGCTTACGTGTTCGATTTCCGTGGCAACCGGATCGAACTGCGGGATGAATTCACGAAACCGACGGGGGAGCGGCGGCACGGCCCGATCCGCATCACAGTGAACGGGCGCGACCATTCCATTGCCGCGGATGCGGTCATCCGCCCCGCTTACCGCGATTCGAACCGTTACCACGGCTATCTCGCGCTGGCCGAGCTGACCGACCGCAAGACGGGAACGGTCCGGCTGGCCATTGTGCAGCGGATCGACGGGCATGCGGACAACGCGCCTTCCCCGATGGAAGAACTGCGCTGGCGGGTCCTTCTGGTGTCGGAAGACGGCACCGTCGAGGAAGAAACGTTCGCATACGGCGAGCACACGCACCCGCTCTACCGGACGCGGCTCGCCAACTTCGCGACGCCGATGTCCTTCGGATATGAATCAAATGTGCTGAATGTCTGGCCGTCGCTGTTCTACCCGATCCTGTACCCATATGTTACGGCGCTGGCGGGGATGACCCTTCTCCTCTCCGGCGCGGTCGGACTGTTCATGCTGCGGCGGGTGAACGGGAAGCCCGCAATATAGCAGAACCTCGCCGGCCCGACGGGCGGCGAGGTTCCTGTTCCTGATCAACTTTGCGGCAGCGCCGGAACGTAAGGGTTGTGCGTCATCTCGAATCCGATCGTCGTCTGCGGGCCGTGTCCCGGGTAGACGCGCGTTTCGGGCGGCAGCTTGTAGAGCTTGTTCCGGATCGAGTGCTCGAGGTCTTCCGTCCGCCCGCCGGGCAGGTCCGTCCGGCCGACCGACATCCGGAACAGCACGTCGCCGCCGAACAGATGGCTGCCGTGCAGCAGGCTGACGCTGCCCGGAGAGTGGCCCGGCGTATGGATGACCCGGAATTCGCGGCCGATAAGCTTGAGGCTCATGCCGTCCTCAAGCGCGTGTTCGGCCGGCTCGGCCGCGACGGGCGGCGTCACGTCCGGCCACCGTGCGGAGCCGTTCTTGCGCGGATCGGTCAGCCAGTCCGCCTCCAGGTCGTGCACATAGACCGGGCAATGGCAAGCCCGGCGCACCTCCTCGACCCCCGCGATGTGATCGAAATGCGCATGGGTCAGCACGATCGCCTCGACTTTGACGCCGAGCGCTTCGATGCGCTCCAGCAGCCGCTTCGGACCGACGCCGGGATCAATCACGAAAGCTTTGGCGCCTTCCGCATCCATTACCAGATAGGCGTTCGTCTCAAGCGGACCGAGCGTGAACGTCTCAATGCGAATGTCTTCCATCGTCAGAAACCGGAGATGAGCTCGCGGATTTCCCTCAGGACGTGCGCCTGGTAACCCGTGCCCTCTCCGTACCTCCTCTTGATCTCTTCACGCACCGCGGCCAGTTTCTCCTGATAGCCGGGCGCGTTCCGGTCGGGATTTTCCTGCTTGAAGCGGACCATCACTTCCTGCACGTGCCCGGGGCGCGGCCCCCAGGTGCCGAGCACCGCGCCGCCCGTATCGGCGAAAATGACGACCGGCACCGACTCGCCGCCGAGCGTCAGGAACTGCTGCATCGTATCCGGATGCTCTTCCTTGATCAGCACGTCGATCGGCACCTCGCCCGCTTCCAGCGCCCGGAACACCGGCGGGATGTTTTTGACGCAATCGCCGCACCAGTCCGCCATCAGAATCAGGCAGCGCAGATCGTCCCGAAACCGGAGCGATTCGAAGAACTCCCGGTCTTCCTCGCTCGGCCATGCGAAATGCTCATAGAGCGAGACGAACGTCTCCTTGTTTTGCGTCATGCCGTCCATGAACGCGCGCGGCGAGATGCCGCGTCCCAGCTTGTCCGCCACCGATTTTGCCATTGTGGATCGCCATCCTTCCCTCAATCTTCCATCCATGTTACCAGAGCCGCCCGCCCGTCTCAACCGCCCGCCCGGCCCGGTCCGAAAGGCTACTTGCGCTCTTTCAGCACGCGGTTGCGCACGAACCAGACGATGAAGGCAATACCGCCCAAAGCAATCAGCGCGTAGACGATATACGAGTAGACATCCATATAGTGCACGATCGATTCCCACGATGCGCCGACGGCGGCGCCGATGCTGACGAGCGCCGTATTCCAGATGAGCGAGCCGGCCGTCGTAAGCACGAGAAAAGTCGTGAAGTTCATGCCGGAACTGCCGGCCGGAATCGAGATCAGGCTGCGGACAAGCGGCACAAGCCGTCCGAAGAAAACCGCCCACGAGCCGTACCGGTCGAACCAGGCGTCCGCCTTCCGGATATCCTCGGGTTTCAGCCGGAGAATCTTGCCGTAGCGGACGACGATCGCCTCCAGCCGCTCCGCGGACAGCACCCGCCCGACGCCGTACAGCAGGATGGCGCCCGCCATCGAGCCGAGGGTCGCAGCCAGCACGACGCCGAAGATCGTCATGCTTGACGTCGTCGTCATGAAACCTCCGAAGGTCAGAATGATTTCCGAAGGGATGGGCGGAAAGAGATTCTCAATCGCGATAAGCAGCAGAATGCCAAAGTATCCGTATGATTCCATGAATTCGGTAATCCAGTGTTCCATCCGCCAGCACCTCCGAAAATCGCAATCTGTTCCGTATTCTATCACACCCGCACACCAGACTTCCAGAACGATGGGGTTGCGCGGGGCCCGGGCATTTTCCGCAGCTCAGGCATGCGCGGACAAGACCGCGCATAGATTGTCCATGAACATTCTATGCGAGAGGTGGCGGGCCATGTCCAAAGTCTATTTCATTCATAAACGGAAGTTCTATCTGGCGCTCGCGCTGACGGCGGCGGTCATCCTGGCATTGGCTTACCTGCGATGGGAACAGGCGATTCTGGCGAGCGGCAAGCCCGAAGAGGTCAGCGTCTACCATCTGGTGACGGGCGAGTTCAGCAGCACCGGGCCGAACGGGCAGAAAATCGAAGTTTACCGCTGGGACCCCGGCCATATTGTCGTGAGCCGCGGGCAGCCGGTCGAGCTGCAGATCACCGGCGTCAACGGCGGGAGCCATCCGTTCGTCATCGAAGGGCTGGGCGTCCGCGGCATCGTCCGCAAGGGAGAAACGACGGTCGTCCGCTTCACTCCCGAACACGCGGGCACTTACCCGATCGTTTGCCTGACGCACCGGGATCTCGAACAGAACGGCCCGATGGTCGGCTACATTCGCGTGCAATGATGTTGCGTCCCGGCGGCGCGGCCATGTGCCCGCCGCCTTTCGCCATGCATACAATGCTTCAGGCTGAACCAGCGGCGCAAGCCGCAGCATGGCGAGGTGATCGGACTGATGAGACTGCAGCAGCCGGGAGGCAAGCACGAAGCCGCCTATCCTTCCGCACGCAAAATCCGACGCGCCTGCAGCGTTGAACTGTACCGCACCATCAAACGGCTGAACCGGTACATTCCGGCGGAGAAAGTCGAGGAAGCGGAGAAGCTCTATTTTCGCAAGGTGGCGGAAAATCTGCTCTGGATTCACGAGCATCGGGACAACCGGAAGAAGCTGGCCGATTGGTGGGAAGCGAACGTCTGCCCGGACATTGCGGCGCTTTGGGACGTGGAACCGAAGCGGCTCAGCGCGGCGTTCCGCTCGGCATTCGGCGGTTGAGGCAGTTAAGGCGGGAAAGCCGCGCCGGTCCGGGCCGGCACGGCTGCATGCGGGGGCTTGCCGCTCGGCATCAGCCGATGACGGCGAATGTCTCGACGCCCGCGGGTATCGTCCGCGTGCGGAACAGGAACCCGTTCGAATCGAACACGCGCAGCGTATAGCTTACCCGCGTGAGCGTGGCGACGCCGCTGAACCGGACGACGCCGAAGCGGTCGAAGGCGGCGGTCTGCACAAGCACGCCGTTTCGGTACAGACGGGCAATAAACCCCGTCGTATCGAAGGGCACGCCGTTCGACTGCACCCATACGACGGTCAACCGATCCAGAATCGGACTGTTCGGGCTCTGAAGGTTCGCCGCGGAATTCAGTCTCCATCTCCGCGCGGATTTCGGCTTTGACGGTTTGCGCATCGCGATCCCTCCCCTCGCCTCCAACGTATGCAGAAGCTGCGGGGGAAGACACGGACAATGCGGATAAGCCTTCGTTCTGGCCCCGGGACAAAAAAAAGAAAACCGGCTTGCGCCGTCTTTCACGTGATCACAGCTCTTTCACAATCATGAGCTGCATGTCGTATTTCAGGTCGATTTCGTAGGGTGTGGACACCGGACGGCCGTCGGCTTCGCGCAGGATGCGCACAACCGGACGGTGAACGGCGAGCGGGTTGTTGGCCGTCACAACGGCGATTTGGCCCGTGTTGAGCATGACCGTCGTCGCGACCGGATACACCGACACATGCCGGCAGAACAGCTTGATCAGTTCCAGGTCAAACAGCGTATTGCCGGCTGCGAACAAATACTCGATCGCCTCGGACGGCGAGTAGCGGTTGCGATAGGAGCGCGGCGACGTGAGCGCGTCATACACGTCCGCAATCGCGATAATCTGCGCGTATTCGTGTATTTCATTGCCTTTTAGGCCTCGGGGATAGCCGGAGCCGTCATACCTTTCATGATGCTGCAGCGCGCAGTGCGCGGAGAGCAGCGAGATGTCATGCTGCGTTCGCAGCATGTCGAACCCTTCCGTCGTATGCTTCTCGACAATGGCCCGTTCTTCGGGCGTGAGCGGTGTGGTCTTGTGCAGCAGCTCCTTCGGCACCTTGGTCATGCCGATGTCAAAGAGCAGCGCGCCGACGCCCAGCTCCTCGATCTGATTCCGGTTGTATCCTTTGGCCATGCCCATGATGCCGGCGAGCACGGCCACATTGACCGAGTGCTGGAACAGGTAAGCGTCCGCCACATGGATTTGGGCCAGACTGTACATGATGTCCTTGCGCTGCAGCAGATCATGAATGATCTCCCCGAACAGCGCCCGGAACGTCCGCCCGAGATCCGGCGTCGATGCGCGTCCCCTGTAGGCCGGCGTGTCCATCAGGCTGCCGACCGTCTTGTAGATAGTGTCAAACGCGCGTTGGTACGTTTCGTCGCGAATCACTGCTTCGGGCACGATGTCGCTGGTCCATTCGTCTTCCACATAGACGACATCGATTCCCAGGCCGCGCAGCCGTTCGATAAACCGTTCGTTCAATTCGACGCCTGCGCCAAGCAAAACGCTGCCGTTCTCCCGCATGATTGGCCTTGCGAGCCTCTCCCCCGGCCGAACCATACTGATGTGAATTCTTCTCATGAATTTACCCTTCCTTCGGCAGCTCTGACTTGCGTTCATGCCTGCAGCATGGTCTGGCGGTCATAACCGCGTTTCCGGCTCTCCTTGTCGTCGTACATGCGCCGGTCCGCATGATGCAGCAATGCCTGCAGCGTGTCGCCGTCTCCCGGGAACACCGCCGTTCCCACGGACGCCGAGACCCGGGTGCCGATCCGCTTCGACAGCTTGTCCAGCGCATGGCCGATCTCTTCGGCGATCGGCTGCCCGGTTTCCCTGTCGAACGGACGGATGAACAGAAACTCGTCGCCGCCCCAGCGCGCGACGATCTCTCCCTTGCCCGCGCAGCCGCGGAGGGCGCCGGCGATCAACTGCAGCGCCTGATCTCCGGCCTGATGGCCGTATGAATCATTGATCAGCTTGAAGTCGTTGATATCAATCAGGGATACCGAAAGCGGCTTCCCGCGTTTCGCCGCCTGGCGAAGCAGCTTCGGCATCACTTCCGTGACGTATTTCCGGTTCCAGGTCCGGGTAAGGTCGTCCTGCATCGCGATCGTCCGCATCCGGTCATATGCCTTGCCGGCCAGCCATGCCAGGGGAAGCAGCACCAGCAGGAAAAACACGGCCGCCAGCATCACCACCGCCGGATTGATGGCATGGCCGTCGAGCAACGCGTACAGGCCAAGCAGCGAAGCGCTGCTGACAACCGAGTATCCAATTGCCGCGATCTGCCCTTTGCTGCTCATGCCGCACCTCCCGGTTCAGCATACGATCGTCAATCGGCGGCGACGATCCGGTTCCGGCCGCCGTTCTTGGCACGATACAAGGCGGCGTCCACTCTGGAGAACAGTTCCCGGAGATATTCCTTCGGATCGTCGATCCTGTCCGGATTGCTTTCTTCCACGGCAAGCACGCCCATGCTGATCGTGACCTGGACGGTCCGGCCGCTTGCGCCGGTGCTGATCTCGCTCGCCGACACGGCTTGTCTGACCCGTTCGGCCAGCATCAGCGCCTGCGTGCGGTTCGTGTGCGGCAGATAGACGGTGAACTCTTCGCCGCCATACCGCGCCACGATGTCGGTCCGGCGCAGGCAGCGGCGCACGGTGTCGGCCGTGTGCTTGATGACCTCGTCGCCGATCAGATGTCCGTGGATGTCGTTAATCGATTTGAACAAATCGATATCGAACAGGAAAATGGCGAACGGAATGTTGTACCGGATGTTCGTCATGATCTCGTGCTCGAGCTGCTGCATCAAATACCGCCGGTTGTAGCAGCCGGTCAGGCTGTCCGTGATCGCCATCCGCTCCAGCTGCTGGTTCATGGCGTACAGCTCGGCCTGCATTTCGACCAGTTCACGGTTCCGCTGTTGAAGCGCTTCATTCTGACGGTATGAAGATTCAACGAGCGAGCGAAGCTCGCTCACATCCTGGAACGTCAGCACCCGGCCGATCAACACGCCGTGCGCTTCGATCGGTTCGCCGTGTATGATGACATGGCGGAATGTATCGTTGTCCTTGAACGTCACTTCGATCTGCGCGGGCCGCGGCGGATTGCCGCGATACGCCTGCAGAAACGAATCGACCCCGCCTTCGACATCCAGCGGCTCCAGCAGCGTCTCGATCCGCAGCCTGTCCCCCGTCCGGATGTCGAACAGCCGGCGGAACACGCGGTTCGTCTCCAGCACCACATCGTGCTCGTCGAGTACCGCGACGCCGGTCGACATGCTGTCCACGACGTTCACCTGCGCGATGCGCACGACATCGAACACGCCGTATCTCCGGATGGCGATGACGAAATAAATGACTGAAAACATGATGCCGAAAGACGTCAGCCCGGAGATGGTCGGAACCTGATTGTCGATGATGACGTTGACGAACGTGTCGCCCATCGCAAAGACGACCAGGATGACCATGCCCGTGATGGCCATCTGAACCTGGCGCCGGTGCCGCGGCGCGGCGCTGTCGCGGGACGTCCGCATGAACAAGGCGGATGACATCACAACGTATATGAATTGTATGGCGACCATCACCCAGAATATCGGTCCGTATTCACGTTCGGCATAATCCGTTCCCACCGGCTTCATGAACAGGCCGGACGGATTCAGCAGGATCAGGATGACGACCGCAATCGTCGGAATCGCCAATGCCGTCATCGACCGCCGGTTCAAAATATACGAGTTTCCCGAAAGAAATATGGCGAATATGGTCCAGGCAACCCCGACGACGGAAATGCCCGCAAACCCGATCTTCAGGTAGAATGACTGGTAGAACGGGTCATCCGTGGTCCCTACTGCGAACTGACTCAGCGGCCACAGCAGCAGGCATGCGTGAAACGTCAGGTAAACCTTGTGCAACCGGGTGATCGTACTGCTCATGAACACATAGGCGAATAATGCCGACGTGACAAGGAACAGGCCGAAATCCAACCACAACGCATATTCCAAAGTGGTCACCACATTACTAAATATAGGTAGTCATTCCACCTTATCTTAGCATAAACCGGTTTTCGCCGACAATCGGCATTGGCGGCTCCGCATGCACGCCGTCAACAATACAATACACGATGTCAGCGGGAAATTCGACATTTTTTTAGCCTTATCCTTCCTTGTCCGTCCCGCTTTCCTCCGCATCCAACGCCGCCAGCCCGGCTTCCGCTTCTTCGCGCGGCAGACCGCCTCCGGCGAGCCGTTCGTCCGGAAGCTTCAGCAGCCTCTTGTAAAACGCGACGGCCGTTTTCCGATCCGCCCCTTCCGACTCCAGCCATTCGTACAGCCAGTTCTCCGCTTCGGCGTACCGGCCGCGGCGCTCGCACCAATGGGCGAGGCCGAGTGTCAACGACGGCGGCAGCTCCCAGGCGGCAAGCTCCGCAAGCAGCGCCTCCGCTTCTTCGTCGGGGTCCAGCGCCGCGTCGTCGGGTTTCTCCGCCGATACCCGGAGATTCAATCCCAGCGCCTTGAGGCGACGCCGGTACGCCAGTTCTTCGTCTCCCCCGGCATCCGCGACCGCCGCGGCCTCCCTGAGCAGCCGCGCGACGGCGATGATCGCGCCGGCGTCCGGGACACCGGCCGTCGTGTGAAGCTGCGCCAGGTCATCCGCCGACAGCCGGTCGACGAGATCCAGCCGGAGCCGCAGATGACGCTCAAGCCAGTCGTCGATGAACCGGAGCGCCTGCTCTTGCTCTTGTCTGCGGCGCAAGCCGAGAATGGTGCCGGCCGCTTCGGCCGCCTGCGCGATCATGCGCATGATGTAATCCCGCTGGAACATGCTGTCTCCCTTCCGCGGCGCATCCCGCCGGCGTCATGCTTGTCCGGTCAAGACCCATTCCGTGAAATCGGCGATCGCTTCCGCCAGCTTCGCGGGCGCTTCCATCATCGACATATGCCCGCAGCCGGCCAGCAGCACGCGGCGGACGTTCGGGCCGTCCGCGTCGATGAAGGTGCGCTCCGGGGCGACGACCGCGTCGCCTTCTCCCGCGACGAGCAGCACCGGCACGGAAGCGCTTCGCACCACGACGGAACGGTCCGGCCGCGCTTTCATGCCGAGCGCCGTCGCCGCCGCGCCCGCCGGCGAGACGCCGAGCCCGATGGCGGCCGTGCGCGCGACTTTGTCCGGCATGCGCTCGCGGTTCTCCGCCGCGAACAGTTTCGGCGCAAGCTCGTTCACGAAAGGCGCCGCGCCTTCCGCAAGCAGCCGCTGCGCCGTTTTGTCCCGGCCGGCTTTCGCTTCCTCGGTGTCAGGCAGCGGGGTCGAATGGACAAGGCCGAATCCCCGCAGCCGGTCCGGGTGCTTCCCGGCGAAGGCGAGGGTGATGTAGCCGCCGAGCGAATGGCCGAGGACGATCGCCTCGCGTTCGCCGAGCGCATCCAGCAGCCGCAGGAGATCATCCGCGAACTCTTCCATTGCATATACCGTGCCGGCGGGCGCTTCGGACAGGCCGTGGCCTCTCAGGTCCGGCACAATGTACAGACCGCTGCCCTCAAGATGCGGCAGCGTCTCCTCCCAGTAGGCGGAGCTGCCGCAAAAGCCGTGCAGCAGCACGACGGCCGGGTCGGCCTCCCGCCGCTTCCGGCCGTATGTCAAATATGCCAGTTCAGCGCCGGATGCCGCGCGGATCCGGCTTGCCGCAATCGAGATCGGTTCGCTCATGTACGTCCCTCCGTAACCGGCCGGATCCGGCCGGCGTCAGTCTCCATGCTTCCGCCGCCGCGGCAGCCGCGCTCTCCGCCATGTCCATGACCAGCGAGAGCGGCGCGGTCATCAGCGCGTAATAGGGCTTCGCCGACCGGGCGGCGACCACCGCCGCGGCGCTGTAATGACCGGCCTCGGGAAGCCGCTTGCCGACCGCTTCGGCCGGCAGCAGCGGGCCGCGGGCGACCGAGTACTTTCCGACATTGGCCGGCGAGCCGAGGCACGCGTCGAAGGCGATCACCGTCTTGCCGGCCGGCAGGCCGGCCAGCACGTCCGGCAGCCGGTCCGCGTCGCAAGGCTCGCGCAGCGTGCCATAAACATGCGGCCAGCCGGCCTGCAGAAGCCGGCTGCCAAGCAGCGGACCGAACGCGTCGCCCGTCGACCGGTCCGTGCCGATGCAGAGCATGACGATCTCGTCCGGATCCGGCAGCACGGCGGCGATTCCGGCCAGAAACCCGGCAAGTCCCGCCGCGTCGACAAGTCTGCGCATCGGGGTTCCGCCCTCCTTCGCTTGTTGGAAGCGCACGCCCGTTCCGGCACGCTTGCCGCCCGTATCCCTTCCATTCTAGCGGAAGCCGGCCGCCGGCCGCAAATGGATTGGCGCCGCGGCTCCCGGGCATGTTACAATGCGGTCATGCGGCGGATGTCGCCGGCCATTCCAAATTATTAAGGAAGGAAGTTGACCATGACGGATTTGCGCGAACCGACGGAGGGCAACATCGCCTTCATGATCGAAGCGATCAAGTCGAGGCTTCGCATGGCGGCCGGAGCGGCTTTGCAGGCTTCCCGTTTTCCCCTGGAGCATTATGATGAGATCAAGGAACTGTACGAACTTGTTCAGGCCAAACCGCATTTCAGCGTCAGCGAAGTCGAGGCACTGGTGTCCGAGCTCGGGCGTCTGAGCGCTTCGAAACCGTCAGACGAATAACGGACCCGGAAAATGGAGGGGCGGCCGGTCAGACTTCGCTCGCCGCGGCTGCCTGTGCGTCCGGCGCCTCTTGATCCTCCGCTTCCAGCACCAGCTTGACGTTGATCCGCTTGTTCTCCCCTTTCAGGAAGAAGGCGATCCGCTCCAGTTTGTCGGCCAGTTCCGGACCGGGCAGCGTCACGTTCAGCTGATAGGCAAAGTGGTCCTGCTTCGCGCCGGTGAGCGAGCGACTGAGGTCGCCGTATCCGTACGGCCGCGTTTCGGAGCGCTCGTGGATGAGCTGCTCCGGATAGAACTTGTCCGATTTGTTGACCACGCGGTCGTAAATGCGCAGCTTCTTCAGCATCATGTAATATTGGGCCGAATGTTTCAGTCCCCAGGCTTCCCGAATGTCCTTGAGCGTGTAATCGAGCTTGTACCGTTTCAACTGTTCGACCTGTTCATCCGCATCAAGACGCATGAATTCTTCCAAAGGCATAATGGAAACCGCCATTTTCTTCATCCCTCCCGCGCCTGAACGGCGATACTGAACCGGCCAGCCGCATATTATTTTTTTATAATTCCTTCCATATTTTAATAAATAATTGCGGGATAATCAACGTTCATGTCAGGTTCCCATTATATTGAATTTACTGGCATGACGGCCCACTCGGGCGCGGACAAAATCAAAAGATCGCCATTGTAACGGATGATTCGGACAATGGCGATCTTTTTGCGATTTTCATGGACTTACCGGGCGCCAGCCCGCCGATTCCACGAAGGCGGCAAAAGCGGCCCGTCCGGCGTCGTCATGCTTGAACACGCCGGCGTCGCACAGCACTTCGGTGAATTTGCGCCCGACTTCTTCCCGCAGCAGGCGCTCCGCTTCCGACAGCGGCAGCGAGGTGCCGTGCGCGCGCACCAGTTCGGCGAGCCAGCCGGCATGCGGATGCAGCGGATGCGCCGCGTCGGCGCACGCCTCCGGATCGTAAGGCTGATCCCCGGCCAGGATGGCCGCGATCTGCCGGAGCTCGCGCTTCAGCCGCCCGGGCAGCACGGCGAGCCCCATCACTTCGATCAGACCGATGTTCTCCCGCTTGATGTGATGCAGATGGCGGTGCGGGTGAAAAATGCCGTCCGGATGCTCCTCGCTCGTCCGGTTGTTGCGCAGCACCAGGTCGAGCTCGTACCGGCCGTCCGCCTTCCGCCGCGCGATCGGTGTAATCGTGTTGTGCGGCTGCCGCGTGCCGTCCGCCAGCGTCGTATGCGCGAGAATGCCGACGGACGGGTCGGAGTGGTTCCGCCAGGCGTCAAGCAAGTCCGCCGCGGCTTCCCCCAGTTCATCCCGCCGCCCGCCCGAGAGCCTGAGAACGGACAGCGGCCAGCGAACGATGGCGCAGCTTAAGCCCGGATACATCGGATGCCGGTACATCTTCTCCGTCTCCGCTTTCTCCATCGCGAATGGATGGCGTCCGGCCTGGAAATGGTCGTGGTTCAAAATGGACCCGCCGACGATCGGCAGATCGGCGTTCGAGCCGACGAAATAATGCGGGAACCGATCCAGAAAATCGAACAGCCGCGTGAATGTCTCCTCCGTGATCGCCATCGGCACATGCTCGGCGCGGAGGATGATGCTGTGCTCGTTGTAATAAACGTAAGGCGAATATTGGAAAAACCAGTCTTCGCCGTTCAACTTGAGCGGCAGCACGCGCAGGTTCTGGCGCGCGGGATGATCCGGCCGGCCCGCGTAGCCGACGTTCTCCGGGCAGAGCAGACATTTCGGATAGCTGGACGGCGGCAGCGAGCGGATGCGCGCGATCTCGCGCGGGTCTTTCTCCGGCTTCGACAGGTTGATCGTGATCTCGATGCCGCCGTACTCGCTCGCATGCACCCAGTATTCGTTCTGCCGGACGCGGTCCATCCGGATGTAATTGGACGCGATGTTCAGCTTGTAGAACGCGTCGGTCGCCGCTTCGATGCCTTCGCGCTCCGCCAGCCGGGCGAAGGCGTCCGCCGTCTCCGAAGGCCGCGGCATGATGAGGCCCATGATCCGGGCGTCGAGCAGATCCCGGGATGTCGTCGTGTCGTCCGGCACCAGCCCGACCGCGATGCCGTAGTCGATCAGCGGCGCGAGAACCGGCGCGGCTTCCGCGGGCACCGGCTCGCTTCCCGCCGCCGTCTCCCCGGCGGCGCCGGGCTCCGTAAAGCCGAACAGGTCAAGCAGCGCGTTGAGCGCCCAGTCCCGGTCCGCCGGCCGGATCAGCCCGTGATGCAGCGCATAGCGGACGAGCCGCCCGATCGCCGCCTGCGCCTGCCGCGCCTGTTCCGGCGTCACCGGCGCGCCGGATGTCGGTTCGGTCATGATGCAGTCCTCCTTGTCATCTCCGGCTCACCGGTCTCCGTACCCGTCGGGGTGCGCCGTGTGCCATGCCCAGGCGGTGCGGATGATCGTGCCGATGTCGGAGCGGCGCGGATTCCAGCCGAGCTCCCGCTTCGCGCGCTCCGAGGACGCGACGAGCACCGCCGGGTCGCCCGCCCGGCGCGGCTGCACGACGACGGGAATGTCCCTGCCTGTAACGCGGCGCGCCTGCTCGATGATCTCGCGGACCGAATAGCCGCGGCCGCTGCCCAGGTTGTAGACGGCGCTGCCTTCGCCGCGGCGCAGCCGGTCCACGGCAAGCAGATGGGCGTCGGCCAGGTCCGAGACGTGGATGTAGTCGCGGATGCACGTGCCGTCCGCCGTGGGATAGTCGTCGCCGAAGATGGCGACATGCGGTCGCTTGCCGAGCGCCGCCTGGAGCACGATCGGCACGAGGTGCGTCTCCGGGGCGTGATCCTCCCCGATCCGTCCGCTCTCATGCGCGCCGGCCGCGTTGAAATAGCGGAGCGAGACGTTCTGGATGCCGTGCGCGGCATCGAACCAGCGGATCATCCGCTCCATCGCCAGCTTCGTCTCGCCGTAGGCGTTCTCCGGCTCCGTCTTGTCCGTCTCCTCGATCGGCACGCGCTCCGGTTCGCCGTACACCGCCGCCGTCGACGAGAAGACGATCCGCTTCACGCCGTTCGCCCGCATCCGCTCAAGCAGGCAGAGGGTGCCGTAGACGTTGTTGTGATAATACTTGCCCGGGTCCGTCATGCTCTCCTGGACGAGCGAATTCGCGGCGAAATGGATGACCGCGTCGATCTCGTGCGATCCGAAAATGCGGTCCAGCAGCGCCTCGTCCCGAATGTCGCCTTCATAGAAATGCGTGCAGCCGTCCGCCGCCTGCCGATGTCCGGTCTGCAAATTGTCGAGGACGACGACTTCTTCCCCGCGCTCGAGGAGCGCCGCCGCCGTGTGCGAGCCGATGTAGCCCGCTCCTCCCGTCACCAGTATTGCCATCGTTTCTGCTCCTTTCCGTCCGGTCCGTCCCGCGGATCCTGCCCCTGTTCGACGCAACCGCCTCATTAAAGCGCATTCGCCTCGTTCGAAGCATTCCCATCCGGCGCATCTGCCACCGCGAAACGCAGACGCCTCATTCGACGGACAAGCCCGTGCGGTTCGGCCGGTTCCTTTTCTCCCGTTGCTATTCGATCCGTTCGACACCGTTGCCGATCGAGCAGACGTAGAAGTCCGCCTGAAGCCCGGTCGCTTCCGCATAGCGGCTGCCGACCACTCGCTTGAACGTCTCGACCGCGTCCTCGTGCACGAGCGACACGGTGCAGCCGCCGAAGCCGGCCCCCGTCATGCGCGAGCCGAGCACACCCTCCACGCCGCGCGCCGCGTCGACCATCGCGTCGAGCTCCGGACCCGTCACTTCATACAGGTCGCGCAGCGAGTCGTGGGACGCGTTCATCAGCCGGCCGAACGCCGCCAGCTCTCCCCGCCGCAGCACGTCGACGGATTGCCGCACCCGGTCGATTTCCTCGATGACATGCTGCGCCCTGCGGCGCACTGTTTCATTGCCGATCAGATGCGCATGCGCGCGGAACTCGTCCGGGGTGAGCCGGCCGAGCAGTTCGAGATCCGGGAACGCTGCCTTAAGATCCCGCACCGCCTGCTCACATTCGCCGCGCCGCTCGTTGTACTTCGAGTCGGCCAGCTCCCGGCGCTTGTTCGTGTTGCCGATGACCAGCTTGTACGCGCCGCTGTCGAACGGCACCAGCTCGTATTCCAGCGTGTCGCACATGAGCAGGATCGCGTGGTTCCGCCGGCCGTTCGCCACCGCGAACTGGTCCATGATGCCGCATTTGACGCCGACGAACTCGTTCTCCGCCCGCTGCGCCAGCTTCGCGATTTCCACCGTGTCGGTCTTGTGCCCGTTCAGTTCGAGCAGGCCGAACGCCGTCACGACCTCGATCGACGCCGAAGACGAGAGGCCGGAACCGTTCGGAATTTCGCCGCAATACAGAATGTCGAAGCCGCCGCCGAGATCGAATCCCGCCTTCTGCAGCTCGCGCACGACGCCCTTCGGGTAGTTCATCCAGTCATCGGCCGGATCGTAAGCAATGCCGTCCAGGCTGATCCGGCCGGCCGCGGGAAAGTTCGTCGACGCAAGCCCCATCGTGCGGTCCGTCCGGGCCCGCACCAGCATCGTCGTGCCGAACGTCAGCGCCGCCGGAAAAACATACCCGCCGTTGTAGTCCGTATGTTCCCCGATCAGGTTGACGCGCCCCGGCGCGTGATAGACCCGGAGACCTTCCTCCGTGCCGCCGTAGCGCTCGATGAATTGCTTTTTCAAACGCGCAAGATCCGCCACTGTCATCACGTTCCTTCATTTCAAGGTTTCGTTCCGCTAGCCCCAGTATAGCGGAGCGAAGCGGGGCAAGCGAATGGCGGAAAGTGAATTCGATATGGATTTTTGTGACTTCATCCGGGTATGCGGATGGCCGTTTTCGCTTTTCTGTGGTATGGTTGAAGCAACAGGCCAATCGTGAGGAGATGGAACCATGGAACGCCATCCGTTGGAACACGGACCGTTGGCGGGCGACCGGCCGGCAGATCTTTTGCCCGCGGATACGCGGCCGGAGCGCACTGCATCGGAACCGGCGAAGGCGGCGCCCGCCCCGACCTATACCGTCGTGTCCAACCCCGTCTCGATCGAGCACGGCGACCTGAACGTGCTGTTCTCCGGCGAAAGCCAGACCCGGCCCGGACACCGGATCGGCCCGAAGGTTTACGACTTCTGGCTGCTCCACCACGTGCTGTCCGGGACCGGGGTCTACCGCGTCGAAGGGACCGAATACCGGCTGCGCGCCGGGCACGCATTCCTGATCGCGCCGGGGCGGCTCATCGAGTACGCCGCGGACGAACGCGACCCGTGGCGGTACCGCTGGGTCGCGTTCGCCGGCTCACAGAGCGAAGCGCTCGCCGCCTCCGCCGGCTTCACGGCGGCGCGTCCCGTGACCGACGCGGGACGCAGCCTCCGGCCTGCCGCGCTCATCGGCCGGATCCAGCGCGCCTTCCGCGAAGGCGGCAAGCTCGCGCATCTGGAGGCGGCGGGCTGCCTCAGCCTGCTCATGGTCGAGTACGGCAAAGCGCTGGCCCGCGAAGACGCGCCCGTTCCCGGTCCGGGAGCCGGGGGCAACGAGCTCGTCCAGCGGATCGTGCATTATCTGTCCACGCAGTACGCGGAGCCGGTCTCGATCGAGCTGATGGCCGCAACGCTCGGCTTCAGCCGCGCCTACCTGTCCCGTGTCTTCAAGCGGCATACCGGGATGACGCCGGTGGAATTCCTGCTCCGGCTGCGCATCGATCACGCCCGGCGCCTGCTGCGGGAGCGGCGCGAACTGACGGTGGAGCAGATCGCCGCCTCCGTCGGCTTTCAGGACCCGCTCTACTTCTCGAAGCAGTTCCGCCGCATCTGCGGCATGCCGCCGACGGCGTACCGCGAATCGATGCTCCGGCTGGGAGCGCCCCGGCGCGGAGAATGACGAAATTTATCGAATGCCGTTGATTCCAAGGGAAGCCGGGCGTCCGGAACCGGTTCGATCGGCGTATGGTTTTAATTGGATGAATTTTTTTAAAATTGGTGAAGGAAAGGTGGAGGATCGGAAAAGACGAGGTGGCAGACCAGATGAAGCGTACGTCCAAACCGACGGCGGCCGATACGGATGCGCTGCTCTCCGTCTATCGGTCGAGTCCGTCCCGCGAAAACGCGGCGCGGGTGATCGAAAAGTGCGAGCCGATGATCCGGCTGGCCGCGGCGCGCGTATCGCGCAACCGGCCTGACCTGTACGAAGATTTGCACCAGGTCGGGAGACTCGCGCTCTTTCGCCTGCTCGGCCGTTACGATTCGGCCGTCGGTACACAGTTCGAAACGTATGCGATGAAAAGCTTGGTCGGCCATATGAAGAACTATTTGCGCGACAAATCATGGTATGTTCAGGTGCCCCGCCGCATCAAGGAAAAAGGCATCCACGTCCGGCAGACGATTGACGAGCTGACCGCGCAGCTCGAGCGGCCGCCGAGCGTCGAAGAGATTGCGGAACGGCTCGGCCTGACGCGGGACGAGACGCTGGAGGTGCTGGCCGGCCGCGACATGTACCACTACGTCTCGCTCGATACGCCGATTTACGACGACGAAAATCTGTCCACGCTGGGCGACCGGATCGGCCACCCCGGCGACGAGTTCACGGCGGTGGAAAGCCGGCTGGATCTGGAACTGGCGATGAAAAGGCTCAAGCCGGAAGAAGCCGAGGTGCTGCGGCTCGTGTTCGACTTCGGGCTGCCGCAGCGGGCGGTCGCCGAACGGCTCGGCGTCTCGCAGATGAGCGTATCGCGCATGCAGCGGCGGGCGATCGGCAAGCTGAAGCGCTGGCTGTCGGACAACCGCCGCAGCGAGGAATGCCATTGATCCCCTGCACCGCCGTGAAGGAGTCCCTTGTCCTGCAAGCCCGCCAGCGGGTATGATGGGAGTGATCAGACAAGCGCGCAATCGCCCGAATGGAGGGACGATATGAATCACCGCATGCTGCGCATGCCGGCAGGCTGGGAATGGCATCTGCTGACCGACGGCCGCGCGTCTTCGGACCTGGCGGCGAGGCCGCGGGCGAGATCGGCGCAGACCGGTACGGAGCCGTCGCAGACCGCGCCGCCGCAATCCGGTCCGGAGCAGCCGCGGACAGATTCGGCGCAGACCGGAACGGAACGGCCGGGGCAAGCCCCGACGCCATCCGCAGCGGGACCGGCCGACGGCCGCGCATCGGGTTTCGGGATGCAACATGCGGGTGCGCCCGGGACGGATGCGCGGGGCGCGGTCCAGACCGCCGGACTGACGCGCGCGGCCGCGCTGGCCGCCGTCAAGCGGCAGCTTCCGGAATGCGCCAACTGGCTCGATCAATCGCTCGAACGGCAGGATACGCTCGCCGTGTCGACGGAGACGCCGGATGCCGGCGATGCGGCGTTCGGCACGCTGCCGCTGCGGATGTCCCCGGACGAGCACGATGTCTGCCCGCTTCATTACTGGCTGACGGAGAAGCGGCTCGTCACGCTGCAATTCGACCTGCGGTTCATGCTCCGCCTGCAGCGCCCGCCGTGGGACGACCGGCTCGAGCGGGCGGCCAACGCCCCCGAAGCGTTCGCCGTCATCCTCACGGCGGCGCTTGATGCGATGCGCAGCGGGTTCGAAGCGTTCGAGCGGCGGCTGGCCGGGCTGGAAGCGGACGCGGAACGCAGCGGCCGGCCGATCCCCGTCGAGGTGCTCGCCGAACTGCAGCGCGGGCTGCTGCAGTGGAACCGGCATCTTCTCGCCGTGGTCGAAGCGGAATCGGCAGCCGCGGAATCGTTCGGCAAGCGGTTCACGGACAGTGAACCTTACCGCCGGCTGCAGCGCCGGCTCAGCCGGATCCGCGCACTCATCGACCGCCACGCCGAAGCGATCGAGGCGCTGACCGCGCTGAGCGGCGCGGCGTCGATGCAGAAGAGCGGCTCCCTGCTCAAGGCGCTGGCCGCCGTCATTGTGCTGCCGGCGCCGGCCGCGGCGGCGGGCGCGCTCTGGGGCATGAACGCCGGCGGCGTGCCGCTCGCCGACAAGCCGTGGGGATTCGCGGCCGTATGCGGCGGCGCCGCGCTGCTCTCCCTCATCCTCTACGGATGGCTGCGCCGGATGACGCGCACCGGCCCGGACCGGACGGAGAGCGGCGGGCGCGGGCGGGATCCGCGCGCCGCGGCCCGAAGCGCGGCCGCGCGCGGCGGTTCGCTTGCGGAGCACGGTCACGACGGTGCCGGCGGTGTCGGGCAGCAGGCCGGACAGAGCGCCGGCCAGACCGGGCTGCCCTCCCGCGCGTCGCGCCGGAAGCGCCGGTAGCGAAATTTCCGTGGCACCGGCCCCTGCCGGCGGCTGGCAATTACGGCATCCCGTGCCGTTATTGCCGCCTCGCGACCCGACGGTGGGCCGTTTAACGGCACATGGTGCCGTTAATTGGCGGCGCGCAGCCCATCGGCCCGCCCGATTGCGGGCAATTACGGCATCCCGTGCCGTTATTGCCGCCTCGCGACCCGGCGGTGGGCCGTTTAACGGCACATGGTGCCGTTATGCCGCTCAGCAGCGTCTTCAACATTCACCGCACAACGAATCCCCCCGCCGCGGACGTCACGTCCCGGCGGGGCTTTTCGTCTCCCGCGGGCCGGCGGGCTCCGGCGCATGTCGCACGATCTCGAAGCCGAGATCCTCGATCATCTGATGATCCCGCGCCACTTCCTGGCCGGGCGTCGTCAGGTAGTCCCCGACGAACAGCGAATTGGCGGCATACAGCGCGAGCGGCTGCAGGGACCGCAGGGTGATCTCGCGGCCGCCGGCGACGCGGATCTCCTTGTCCGGGCAGACGAAGCGGAACAAGGCCAGCACTTTCAGCGCTTTCCGCGCGGACACCCGTCCGGCGCCTTCGAGCGGCGTGCCCGGAATGGCGTTCAGGAAATTGACCGGGATGGAATCGGCATCCAGCGCGCGAAGGGCGAGCGCCATCTCGACAATTTCCTCGTCCGACTCGCCCATGCCGATGATGACGCCGGAACACGGCGAGATGCCCGCCGCCTTCACCCGTTCGACGGTTTCGACGCGCTGGTCGAAGGTGTGCGTCGTCGCAATCTGACCGTACCGCTCCCGGCTCGTGTTCAGATTGTGGTTGTAACGATGCACGCCCGCTTCGGCCAGCAGCTCGGCCTGGCCTTCGCGCAGCAGCCCGAGGCAAGCGCAAATTTTGAGCGGCATCGTCCTGCGAATTTCCCGCACCGCTTCCGCCACTTCCCGCAGTTCCCGGTCGGTCGGACCGCGGCCGGATGCGACGATGCAGAACGTGCTCGCCTTGCGCTCGAGCGCTTCCCGCGCTCCGGCGAGCAGCGATTCCTTGTCGAGCAGGCTGTATCTCGGAATGTCCGCCCGCGAGACGATCGACTGCGAGCAGTACCCGCAGTCCTCCGGGCAGAGACCGCTCTTGGCGTTCATGATCATGTTCAGAATGACCTTGTTCCCGAAATACCTGCTCCTCACGCGCCATGCGGCATGAAGCAGCGGCAGCAGCTCTTCGTCCGGCGCACGCAGCACGTCGAGCCCTTCTTCGACGGTCAGCGGACGGCCGGACAGCGCGGCGTCCGCAAAGGCATTCCAGTCTGTGCGCGGTTTGCAGTCGGTATGCGGCATGTGCACTCCTCCGTTGTTAACCTGTTTATTGACATCAGGTTAACAATACCAGCACATTTGTCTCCTGTAAAGCGCCTGATGTCGTTCCGGGAGGTCCGAAAGATCCATGACTTATTTCGCCCTGCCCTTCAACACCTCAAGCACGCGATCGCACTGTCCCTTGAGCAGCGATTCGGCCAACGCCTTCCCCATGTTTCCCAATCCGAGCACCGCAACGGCGGTTTTGGCGGTCGCCTTTGCTTCGTACATCGTCATTCCTCCCGTTTTTCGACACGCCAAGGATGTTCGCGAGCGTCAGGCCGGTGAACATCAGGGCGATGGCGCCCGCCCGCTTCTGCTTCGGCACGAGCTCCGCGGCGACGACGGACCCGACGCCGAAGAATCAGCCGTGGGGCAGCGATGCGACGATGCGGGCGAACATCAGCACGCCATAGGTCGGAGCGAGCGCCGCGAGGTCATTGCCCGCAATGAAAATCGCCATCAGGAGCAGCATGAGCGCCTTGCGCGGCATCTTGTGCGTGGCGATAGTGATGAACGGCGCTCCGAAGGCGACGCCGAGCGCATAGCCCGTAATGAGAAGCCCCGCCGCGGGAATCGACACCTTCAGGTCTGCCGCGACTTCCGGCAGCAGGCCCATGATGATGAATTCGGTCATTCCGATGGCGAAGGCGCCCAATGTAAGGGCAGCGTGGCGTTGCGTTGCGAAGAGATTGCAGTTGCGCGGGTCAAGCTGTTGGAGTCCAAAGGAATGGCGAACCTCCCCCAAAGATTGTTTTTGGTGCGAGGTTCATTTTAAGACCGGGTTATTTATAAATCAAATTATGTCTCGTTGCGCACGGACAAGTGCTCGTAAACGATCCGGACATCCCCTGCATTCGCCGGTCCCCGCATGCAGGCGGGAACAACGCTCAGGCCGGCGCCCGAACCGACCAGCCGGAGAATCATGTGCAGATTCGAAGCGGTCTTGAGATCCGCGCTCACCTTCTCCAGCGCCTCCACGAGGGGAGCCGCCTCGGAATAGAGCAGCTTTCCCCGCTCGGTGGGAATCATTTTTCTGGCCATCCGGACGGACAACTTCTCGCCGACCTCGGCTTCCAGGGAGGCAAGATGCTGACTCATCGCCGGCTGCGTCATGAAGCGGGACCTGGCGGACTCGGATACCGAGTTGTGGCGGTAATGGAGACGAAGCTTCGATACCATTCAAAATCGATCACGTGAACACCTCCGCTTTACAACCATTTTAACCGCAAAATACGGCCGGGAACGAGACGCTCGCCAAGTGCAGACGGCCGTTCGGGAACCCGCGTCCCGGACGACCGTCGTCCGTGCTCATACTTCGATGTAATTGTTCTTCGCCAGCTTGCGGTACCATCGGAAGCTGTCCTTCTTGATCCGCTGCTGCGTCTCGTAGTCGACGTAGAGGATGCCGAAACGCATCGAATAGCCGTACGCCCATTCGAAGTTGTCCATCAGCGACCAGGTGTAGTAGCCCTTCACGTTCACGCCCGATTCGATCGCGCGGCTCACCTGCAGGACGTGCTTCTTCAGATACTCGATCCGGCGCTGGTCGCGCACCCGGCCGTCCGCGCCGGGCTCGTCGTTGTAGCAGGCGCCGTTCTCCGTAATGTAGATCGGGATGTTGCCGAACTCCCGCTTGATGTAGGTCAGCACGTTGTACAGACCCTGCGGGTAAATGTTCCAGCCGATGTCGGTCTTCTCCCAGCCCATCGGCACTTCCTGGAATCCGAAGATGTCGCCTTCTTCCGGATTGTAGCGCCCGATCCCGCCCGTGTAGTAGTTGATGCCGAGGAAATCGATTTTCGAGCCGATCAGCTCCATGTCGCCCGGCTCGATCTTCGGCTTGCCGCCCAGCTTCTCGAACCATTGGACGAGCTTCTCCGGATACTGCCCCGTCATGACCGGACGGAGGAACCATTCGTTCAGCCAGCCGCGCCGGCGCCATGCCGCCTCCACGTCTTCTTCCCGGTCGGAGAACGGCTCCATCCATTCGGTGTTCGGCGCGATGCCGATCTCGCCCCGGATGCCGAGCTCGCGGAACAGGCGGACCGTCTTGCCGTGCGCCACCAGCACGTTGTGCGCGACGTCGATCGCCGTCTGCAGATCGCGCAGACCGGGGGCATGCGCGCCGATATAGTTGGAGAGGAACGAGATGCACCACGGCTCATTGAACGTCGCCCACAGCTTCACCTTGCCGTCGAGCGCCTTGAACACCGTCTCGGCATATTTCAGAAAATGATCGATCGTCTCGCGGTTCGCCCAGCCGCCGCGGTCCTGCAGCGCCTGCGGGAGATCCCAGTGGTACAGCGTCAGCATCGGCTCGATGCCGTGTGCCAGCAGCTCGTCCACCAGATTGCGGTAAAACTCGATGCCCTTCGGGTTGATCTCGCCCGAACCGTCCGGAATGATCCGCGGCCAGGCGACCGAGAACCGGTAGGACGTGATGCCGAGATCCTTCATCAGCTTGATGTCGTCCCGGAAGCGGTGATACATGTCGCATGCGACATCGCCGTTGTCGCCTTCCCATACTTTGCCGGGGATGCGGCAGAACGTGTCCCAGATCGACAGGCCGCGCCCGTCTTCCCGGTACGCCCCTTCCACCTGGTATGCAGCGGTTGCGGCCCCCCAGACGAATCCTTTCGGAAACTGCACGATAGCCAAATCCACTCTCTCCTTCCGTCATTTTGCGCGCATGCTGAAAAGACGTACGCGGTCGCCGCGTCCATTTTCGCTTCATGTCTTCCATTGTAAAAGATAAACGGGCTTGTTCCACTCTCCTGTTTGGCCATGGTTGTATGCGATTTTGTCATCACCCGGAAACGATCTGGAATTGGATCAGGGAGCTCCCGGCTTGCCGACAGAAATGTTCGGCGACTTTCCGTCATAAGTTTACTTGAGACAAAAACGGGGGCGGGAGGCGGAGCGCATGTCAGAGGAAACGAGGGGATGGAGCGCAAGGCGCGCCCTGCTGCTGCTGGCCGTCTTGAGCCAGGCCTATGCGCAATACAAACGTCCGGCCGGCCCGATCGTCCTGCCGCATCCGTACCGGATGACGACCGCCATCGCGGGCAAGGCGTACGCGGACGATCAGACGGCGTTCGCCTTCCTGGTCGAATCGGAACGGGACGCCGTCCTCGCGTTCCGCGGCACGATCCGCACGGATGAATGGGTGTCGGACGCCATGGCCCGGCAGATCGCCTGTCCGTTCGATTCCCGCATGGGTTGGACCCATGCCGGATTTACGGACATATACGAATCCATGCGCGGCAAAATAGCGGAAGCGCTGGAGACGATCGCTCCCGCCAAACCGCTGTACATTGCCGGACACAGCCTGGGCGGCGCGCTGGCCGTGCTCGCCTCCGCCGAACTGGCGGCCGGCGGGCGGCAGCCCGTCGTCTATACCTTCGGCGCGCCGCGCGCGGGCAATCCCCGCTTCGCCTGCCGTTACGACAGGCTGGTGCCCGATTCCTATCGTGTCGCCAATCCGCATGACATCGTCACCCGGCTTCCGCCCCCGATCTGGTGGTCGCCGAGGACGAACGCCTTCTACTTCTACCGGCATGTCCACAGACGGATCGGCGTCGCGTTCCGTTCCGGCCGACGGTCGGGCAATCATTCGCTCCGCGGCTATTTCCGCTCGCTCGCCCTCCGGGACCCCGCCTATGCGGCATCCCTCTGGGCGTCGGTCGGAACGGATGAAGATTGATGGACCGATCGCATGCTTTCATTGACCGTCCGTCGGGCGGTCTTCGACCTCGGACAAGCCGCGGCGTTTGACAGCGCGCCTGGTGAGAATCTCATGGGTGACGACCGCCGTGAGAACGATGAAAGCCAGCACGATGAACCATGCCGACTCACCTGTGTAGAACGTCACTGTAACCCTCCTATCCAATCTGGAATTCAAGCGCATTGTTCATGAAACGTGAACTGCTTTTCCTGATTATAGGAGAATTGCACGAAAAAATCAAGGATTTTTTCACGTTTCATGAATGGTAAAAGGGGTTTGTTCATTCATCGTGTACTATGTTATCAACTCTACTAACACGATAGACGGGTGAAAGCGCCATGATCGGCGAAAGACTGCGGAAATTGCGCAAAGCGAAAGGCATGACCCAGGAACAGGTGGCCGCCTATCTGAACGCCGCCAAATCCACGGTCTCACAATATGAGAACAATGTGAACGAACCGGATCTGCAGACGTTGGTCAAGCTGGCCGACCTGTTCGGCGTGTCGGTCGACTACCTGTTCGGCCGCGGCGAACCTGCCGACAAGAAGGAGGAAACGGCCAACTGGCCGCATCTGCTGAAGGAGAAATTGACGGAAGAGGAAGCTGAATATTTGCAGGAGAGCCTGGCCATGTACCGGAAATGGAAGGCGCGCCGTTCGAAGGATCGGCGGGGAACGACGTGACCCGCGCCTCCGGACGGATCGACACCGCGCTCGTCACGGGCGCGGGCGGGGGCCTCGGGCTCGAGACCGCCGTCGCCCTTGCGGAAAGCGGTTTCCGCGTCGCCGCCGGCCTGCGCGACATCTCCCGCGCGGACGCGCTGCTTGCGAGGGCGCAGGAAGCCGGCGTCGCGGACCGGATTCTTCCGCTCCAGATGGACGTCACCGACGAAGGCCAGATCCGGTCCGCCGTGCAAGAGGCGGAGTCCGTCCTCGGCGGCATCGGTCTGCTTGTGAACAACGCCGGCTTCGCCGCGGGCGGCTATACGGAAGCGCTGCCTCCGGACATATGGCGCCGGCAGTTCGACGTGAACCTGTTCGGCGCCGTCGAGACGGTCCGCGCCGTCCTGCCCGGCATGCGCCGGCGCGGCTCGGGCCTGATCGTGCAGGTCGGGAGCATCAGCGGGCGCATCGGCCTGCCCGGCTTCGCCGCCTACAACGCGTCGAAATTCGCCCTCGCCGGCTGGAGCGAAGCGCTGCGCCACGAACTGCGCCCGCTCGGCATCGACGTCGTGCTGGTCGAGTTCGGCGCTTACCGGACGGGCATCTGGGCGAAAGGATTCGCCGGCCTGCCGGAAGATACGCCCGCCGACTACCGCCCGCAATTCCGGCGGATGCTGGACCTTGCCCGGCGATCCGCGGAACGGGCGCCGAACGCGCGGCTTGCCGCCGGGCTCATCGTCCGCCTCGCGCGCGGGCGGCCCCGCCGGTTCCGCTATCCGGCCGGGGCGGGCATCCGGCTCGCGCTCGCGGCGCATGCGCTGCTGCCGTGGCCGCTCTATGAGCGGCTGATTCAGGCGATGCTGCGCGGGTAAGCCATCCGCAATGCATACACAAAGGCGGGGCCGCCATCGGGTCCCGCCTTTGTTGTGCGCGAGTGATGCATTGTGGTGCAAATGTGCACCAGATCGGCCGTCCGGTCACGGCAGCAGGTAGAACAGGATGGCGCAGAAATGGAATGCCGATCCGGCGAGGACGAGCAGATGCCATACGGCGTGATGGTATTTCAGCCTTCTCCACAGGAAAAAGATCGTGCCGACCGTATAGGCGGCGCCTCCCAGGACGAGCAGGACGAGGCCCTCGGCCGCCATCCGCTCGGTCATCGGCCCCCAGGCGGCGACGATGATCCAGCCCGTCGCCAGATACAGCAGCGTCGACACGACCGGGTACCGCCCCGGGAAAATCGACTGGAACGCGATGCCGAGGACGGCCGCGGTCCAGACGATGCCGAGCAGCGTCCAGCCGAGCGCGCCCTGCACGGCGTGCAGCACGACCGGCGTGTAGGTGCCCGCGATGAACAGATAGATGCAGGCGTAATCCGCGATCTCCAGCCAATGTTTCGCCCGGCCTTCCGGCAGGCTGTGGACGAGCGTCGATGCGGTGTAGACCAGGAGCATGGCGGTGCCGAACACGGTGAAGCTGAAGACGTGCAGCGGCGTGCCCTTGACGGCCGCGAACAGGACAAGCAGCACCAGCGCCGCCAGGCTGAGCACGGCGCCGATACCGTGGGTGACGGCGTTCGCTAGCTCTTCTTTCCGGGTGAATGTGCAGGTTCCTGACTCAACTTTCGCAGCATGAAATAGGCAGATAAGCCTTGATGTAGTTGGGCAAAGCTGCAATCCATTGCTGGAGTTGACGTTGAATCAGAGCCGAAAGCTTTTTTCCTGCTTTCGTTGCGATTTCGTTGATCAGATCGAGCAGTTGCTGCAAGGCGATCGCCCAGTCCAACGTGCCAACTTCGTCGCACAACACATAAAACAAGCCGCCGAACGAGCGAGCATCCGTACTTTGCCGGTGCTGCCATGCCAGCAGAATATAGCGGGAAAACACAATGGTCGTATGGCTAATCAGCAAATCATAGGAGCGACCTTGAAACTCTTTCTGCAAACGAAGCAGCGACTTGGTGCACTTGAAGAAGACCTCGATGTCCCAGCGGATCCCGTAAATGCGGATCACGTCCTCCACGGAGAGGGAAAGATCCGTTGACAGTACCGCGAGCCATTCATTCTTCTTCGTACGATGACGGACGAATACCACGCGAACCGGTATGCCGGGGGCAAGCTCGGTTTGAATCGAACGGAGGATGCCCCGTTTCTTACGCTGCACCGGAGGCGCTGCCGCATATAGTTCTTTGAGCGACAGCTTCCGGCCTTGAACAAGGAAACGCTTATTGTCGTTCTTGACCATGCCGATCACGTCGAGCCCGCGAGAAACGATTTCGCCAATG
>NZ_QEWA01000060.1:0-40044 GCF_003390775.1 Thermobacillus sp.
TCCACACCGGGGGCTCCTCCGTTCTGCACCACTCTCCTGTAAGCCTTCAAGAGGTTCTCCCTTTCCAGCATCTTCTCCAGCAGGTCGTCCTGTGCTTTGCGAGAGGAAGGGGCGATTTGTGCCGGCAACGGACTCGGCGCTCCAACGGTCCCTTGCGGCTTCACCGCTACTTCCCGCTGGCAGCCCTCTTGCGAGGTATTCTGCTGTCTGCGCCCGTCGCGCGAACGCATCGGTTTCCTCTCTCCTTTCGGTTCGGCCCTTCCGCTTTCCTTACGTCCCGTACTCGCGTACTATAGCCTCTGCTGACTCCTGCGGATTCAGCGCAGCCTCCCGGCTGCGGTTACGAAGTGACTTCGCGTATTCCGCAGGCCTCCCCGGATAAGAGCGTCATCTGTCTGCCCGCGACCACTGGAGTTTACAGGATTAGCCTTTGGCGGCTTTGGATTTCGTTGTGTGCTGGCAACTCATCCGACTAACCCTGCCTCGAATCCAGTTCGTGTACCTTGGCCCGTGCGTTTGCCTCCGGCTTCCTTCAGATTCGGCCTCGCGACCGACACCCTTGCCCTCGGCTAATGGTAGGCGCTCGCCAGCCCCCATTCCGGACTTTCACCGTAGAGATGACGCCCATGCCGGGCGTACAGCAATAACGGCACAAAATGCCGTTATTCTACGCCGAAAAGCCGAATTGCCATGCCGTTATTGACCGCCGCCGATCCGCCGGGGTGCACACCAATATCCCCCGCCTGCGGGCCTCCGCTTCCCCGCGAGTCTCCGCCCCCCGCATGCCACCGACTCCCCGCGCGCCTTCTCCGCTGCTCCTCACGCCCCGTTCCCGGCTTTCTTTTGATTTTAGAAACATTTTTGTATAAAATGTTCCTGTGACTTCAAGCTGTATTCGCATTGATTTCATGGGCGAAGGAGTGGGTGGAGATGTTTGACATCGCCATTATCGGCGCCGGACCGGCGGGCGCAAGCGCCGCGCTGTTCACGGCCAAAGCGGGCAAGAAGACGCTGCTGCTCGACAATGACAAGAGCATCACGAAGCGGGCCTGGATCGAGAACCATTACGGCGTTCCGGAGATTACGGGGCCCGATCTGGTCGAGACCGGCAAGAAGCAGGCGGCAAAATTCGGCGCGGAAGTGAAGCAGGCGACGGTCACGAACATCGTGAAGGACGGAGACAAGTTCCGCATTGAGACGGAAGGCGGCGAGTCTTTCGAAGCCGGACAAGTCATCATCGCAACCGGCCTGCTGACGGACCTCGCCGAGAAGATCGGCCTGAAGCTGAAAGACGGCACCGAGCCGCGCATCAAGACGGTCATTGACGTCGACGCGGACGGCCGGACGAACATCGACGGCATCTGGGCCGCCGGCACGGTGGCGGGCGTCAGCGTCCATACGATCATCACCGCCGGCGACGGCGCGAAAGTCGCGATCAACGTCATCAGCAAGCTGAACGGCGAACGGTACGTCGACCACGACGTGCTGAAATCCTGAGCCATCAGAAAACGGCAGCCTGAACCGACGCTCGAGACAACACGGCGTCAGTTCGGCTGCCGTTTCTCATTGATGCGGCATAACGAACAGTCCTTCTTCGGGGTCCCAGTCCGCGTACAGGACGCCCTCATACGAAGTGATGCCCCGATCTGCCAACTGCTGCTTCAGCCACGGTTCGGACAAGGACGCCTTCCCCAGGTTGTCCGACTGCAGCCGGCCGTCGAGGATCAGCGTAATCGGCACCCGTCCGCCCACGCCGTGCAGGCCGAGATCCGCGCGCGTCGGCGGTCCGTACGGCCGCTTCGGCAGCACGCTGATCATGCCGTTCGTCTCGAGGACGGCGTACTCGATCTCGCGCAGCGAGAAATACCCCTGCTGCCGCAGCATGCTGAGCAGCTGGTCGAGATCCAGCATGTTGCGGCGCATGACGTCGTATTGCAGATGCCCGCGCCGGATGACGATGGACGGCTCGCCTTCGAACAGCGTGCGCATCTTTTTCGACTTCAAGGTCAACCGCCCGATGGCGTAAATGATCAGCCCCCAGATCAGGATGCCGTACACAATCTGCGCCGCCGTCACATCCGGCTGGTAGACCGCGTTGCCGACCAGATCTCCGAGCACCAGTATGGCGACGAATTCGAACGGCGTCAGCTTGGAAAAATGCGCCTTGCCGAGCACCTGATTGAAAACAAACAGTCCTGCGAACCCGAACAGCAGATCCACAGTGATATGCAAATAATGGCTCACGGCAACCCCCCGCGCTTTCCGCTGCGGTCATCGCCGTTAGTATTCCCTTAATTTCCTTGATCCGATCCAGCCAAAATCTTCGCTCTCGGCGCGGTCAGCAGCACGGCCGCAACGCAGGCGAGCATGACGCAGCCCGTCACGATGAACTGTCCTTGGGCCGGCAGCGGCACGAGTCCGATGCCGGACGAACCGGCCACCGTGCCCGCCGAGAACAGCGCGTAGAACCAGCCGTAGGCTTGGCCGCGGTTCGTTTCCGTCGTGCCGTGGATGAGCAGCGTGTTCATCGCCGGGAACAGCAGCGCGAACCCGAGGCCGTACAAGGTCATCACCGCGACAAGAACGGCCATGCTTGTGCTGTGCCCGAGCAGGAGCTGGCTGACAGCCATCATGGCAAGGCCCGCCGTAAACCGCATGGCGGGCGGCAGCCGCCTGAAGCCCACGCGCGCCTGCACGATGAACACCGCGACGGCGATCAGCCCGAACATGCTGAGCAGCGTGCCGCTGATCCGCGAGTCAAAGCCGAGTGCCTGGACGTGCAGCGGCAGCAGATAAGCCAGCGCCCCCTGCGAGAACATGAGGAAAAAAGCCCCCGCGAAAGACTGCAGCAATTCCCGTCTCCAGACCAGCCTTCCTCCGGCCCGGCGCTCTTCCTTGCTCCGCGCGTCTTGCTTCCGGAGAAAAATCACCGTCAGCAGGAGCAGCCCCAGCCCGAGCACCGCGACCGTGGCGAACACGAACGGGACCGACGTCCGGCTCGCCATGATGCCGCTGTACGCGGGGCCGGCGATCGCCGCAATGCCGACGAATGTCCCCGACACCGCGCTCTGGCTGCCCTGCCGATCCTTCTCCGTCACGTTCGCGAGGAACGTGAAAGCCGCGGGAACGATCAGACCGCTCACGAATCCGTGAAGGAAGCGCACCGCCACCAGTGCCGCCGGGCTTGCCACGAGACTGTACAGGAGCAGCACGCCGGAGGTCAGGGCAAGCCCCGCGGTCACCACCGGGTACGCGCCGCGGCGGTCCGTCCAGATGCCGGAGGCGAGATTGCCGAACAGATTCGTCATCGAGTACATGCCGACGGCGAGCCCCGCGACGGCCGCGCCGGCGCCGAGCGACGACGCATAGGTGCTCATGACCGGCAATTGGGTGAAAAGATCGAGAAACGCGAAGAACACCACCGCATAGACGAGCCATTTGACCGGAATCGGCCGGATCTCGAACTGATGCCGGCGGCGCCTGATCGCGCGGTCCAGCACGAAATTGCCGAACGGCACGAACGCGGCCGCCAGGCACAGCAGCGACCACAGCACGTTCCATTGCAGGCGCAATTGCGCATACAGAATCGCCAGGAGATAGAAGATGACGATGTAGCCGTGGATCGTGCCGACGATCGTGACCGCCATCGGCATGCCGGCCGCGTATTTCAGCGGCATCGCGATGCCGAGCAGCACGAGCAGCGACGTGCCGTCCGCCAGCCCGGCCGCGCGGACGACTTTGACGGGATGCAGCAGTTCTCTCAACGGTTTTCCTCTCCTCCGGTTGTTGGCGCCTTTCGCTCCTTCAATATTACCATGAAATTCGACAAAAAAGCCCGCCCCGGCCGGGGCAGGCAATGCAAGGCCAACGCTATTCGGCGGCGGCGTCCGCCGCGGCGAGCGACGCAATCGCCCGGAGCGCGGCCTCGATCTCGCGTTCCACCGCCTCCGCGACGATATTGCGGTGCGGGTCGTACGCTTCGTCGACGGTGTCCGCGTCGCCGTCCAGCGCGACGATCGCGCCGGCGCGCATGCCGCGCAGCGAAGCAATCACGTAGAGCGCGGCGATCTCCATCTCCACGGCGAGCACGCCCGCCTTCGCGTACGCGTCATGAGGCAGGTCGACGACGCCCGTGAAGAACGCGTCGAACGTCGCCGTGATCCCTTTGCCGACGGGGCCGCCGCCGAGCGCGACCGCCTCTCGGTACAGCGCCTCCGTCACGGCGCTGTCGGCGACCGCCGGAAATCCGGGCGGCACGAGCTGCTTCGTCAGCCCTTCTTCGCGCACCGCCGCGGTGCTGACGATCAGGCTGCCCGCCGGATACTCCGGCGTCAGCGACCCGGCCGTGCCGACGCGGATCACCGTCCGCACGCCGGCCCTCGCCAGTTCCTCGAAGCAGACGGCGGCGCCGGGCGAGCCGACGCCGTGGCTGACGACGGCAAGCCGGGCGCCGTTATACTTGCCGACGAACGTCCGGTATTCCCGGGCGAAGGCAAGCTCCCGCGCGTCCTCCAGTTTGCCCGCAATTTTCTCGGCGCGGAACGGGTCTCCGCAGACAAGCGCGTAATCCGGAATGTCGGCCGGTTCTACGCGCAGAATCGGCAGTTTCATCTATACGGTACCTCCCAACGGTCATGGCGCGCTGTCCGCGGCCTCTGGATCATGCAGTCGTATTTGTCCGTCAGTCGTAATCCTTGTGCATCCATTCGTCTTCCGGCATCTCAAAAGACTCGTCCGAGAACCGCTGCTCCCGGAACGGATCGGCGTAATTGTGGAAGCCTCGCTGCTCCCAGTAGCCCGGCCGGTCCTCTTTCATGAACTCGATGCCCCGCACCCATTTGGCGCTCTTCCAGAAGTAGAGATGCGGCACGATCAGACGGAGCGGCCAGCCGTGCTTCGGAGTGAGCGGCTTGCCGTCGTAGCCCCAGGCGAGGAGCACGTCATCCCGCATCAGGTCTTCGAGGGGCACATTCGTCTCGTAGTCCTGATCGGCATGGATCATGACATGGCGCGCCTCCGGCCGGACGCGGATGCCCGCCGCCGCCAGAAAATCGCGGAACCGCACGCCTTCCCATGCGGTGTCGAATTTCGACCAACGCGTGACGCAATGAATGTCGCAGACGACGGTCGCGCGCGGCATCGCCTTCAGATCGTCCAGGCTGAACGTCCGCTCCCCGTCCACCAGGCCGAACACGCGCAGCGACCATTCCGATCCGTCCCCGTAATCCGGCACGTCGCCTTCATGCAGGATGGGGAACCGGTCCGTCAGCGTCTGCCCCGGCGGCAGCCGGTGCGCGAGTTCCGGGCTGATCCGGGCTTTCGGCGCGGGAGCGCGTTTCAGCCGTTCCGCCTTGTCCATTTTTTCCATCCGATGCGCCTCCTCTTTTTCGAAATTCGAATGTTTGCCTAGCGTCCCTCGATCCGGCCGGACTGCTGCAGATAGGCGCGGTCCTTGAAGAAAAACATGGCGGCGAGCGTCACGATATACGGCACCATCATCGTGAACTGCGTCGGCAGCGAGAAGCCTTGCAGGCGGATGCTGATCGCTTCCATGAGCCCGAACAGCAGGCTCGACAGCGTGACGCCCAGCGGATTGTTCTGCCCGAGCATGACGGCGACGAGGGCGATGAAGCCGCGGCCGGCCGTCATGTTCTCGGTGAACTGCGTCACCTGCCCGAGCGACAGCTGCGCGCCGGCCAGTCCGCACAGCACGCCGCTGGCGAGCACCGCGGCGTACCGGATGCGGTCGATCTTGATCCCCAGGCTCCGCGCTGCCGCCGGATGTTCGCCCGCGGCCAGCATCCGGAATCCCCGCACCGTGCGGAAGAAGAAAAATTGCAGCGCGAACGCCAGCACGAAGGCGAGGTAGACGAGCGGCGAGTGGCCGGTCAGGATGCCGAGGAACGAGTCGCCGGAGATCTGCGGGATGTTCCATTTCGGCAGACCGGTCATATTCGGGTCATAGTATGACCCTTTGACATGGAAAATGGCGAACAAACAATACGTGGTCAGCCCCGTCGCCAGGAAGTTGAGCGCCACGCCGACGACGATCATGTTCGCGTTCAGGCTGATCGTCAGATAGGCGAGGATCAGGGACATGAGCCCCGCGCAGACGGCGGCGAACAGGACGGCCAGCCACACATTGTGGAACAGATGATTGCCGACGATGGCCGTGAACGCGCCCGTCAGCATGAGCCCTTCGAGACCGACGTTGAAAATGCCCACGCGGGCGCAGATCGCGCCGCCGAGCGCGGCCAGCAGGATCGGGGCGATCATCCGCAGCATGGAGTTGAACAGCGAGAAATCAAACAGCTGGTCCATCGGAAGACCTCGCTTTCCTGCGTTTGAAGAACGCGTACGTGAACCGGGCGGAGATGAACAGAATGATCGCCGCCTGGATGACGCTGGCAATCTCGAGCGGCACCTCGGTGTTCCGCTCCACGCCCATGCCGCCCGTCTGCAGCGCCGCCAGCAGGATGGCCGCCGCCGCCGTCCCGAGCGGATGCGATCCGGCGAGCAATGCCGCCATGATGCCCGACCAGGCATAGCCGGGGGCGGTCAGCGCGTTGTCGATGTAGCGGTATTGCGTGCCGAGCACCTCGACGGCGCCGGCGAGTCCGGCGAAGCCGCCGCTGGCCAGCATGGCGGCCATCATCAGCCGGCCGCGGCGGACGCCGCCGTATATGGCGAACAGCGGATTGCTGCCGTGCATCCGGAGATGATAGCCGGCGATCGTATGGCGGAGGAACAGGAACAGCACCACGGCCGCCGCCGCCGCGATGATGAAGCCCGCGTGCACGCTCATGCCCTTGAACAGCTTCGGCAGCCATACCGCCCTGTCCACCATGTTCGTCTGGTTGATCGCGGCGCTGCCCGACGTATCCTTCAGCGGGAAGCTGACGAAATAGCTGGCCAGATACACCGCGATATAGTTCAGCAGCAGCGTCGTAATGAGCAGATTCATGCGGAACCGGAGATCGAGCCAGCCGGCAAACAGCGACCAGGCGCCGCCGGCAACGATGCCTGCGGCAAGCGCGGCGATCATGCGCATTTCCGGCGGTGCCGGCAGATAGAGCGCGGTGACCGCGGCGGCCAGGGCGCCGAGCAGAAGCTGGCCTTCGGCGCCGAGGTTGAAGAACCCGGCGCGGAAGGCGAGCGCCACGCCGAGGCCGATCAGCATGATCGGGGTTGCCCGCGCCAGCGTGTTCATCGCGTAGTAGAAGCTGCCGAACGCGCCCTTCCACATCTCCGCGTACGTCTCGGCCACCGAGCCGCCGACGGCCAGAATCGCGACGGCTCCGGCGGCGAGGCCGAGCAGCAGGGCCGCAAGCGGATGAATCCATTCGCGCAGACTACGTGTGATGAGCTGCATGAGCCGCATCGGCCGTCACCCCCGCCATCAGCATGCTGATTCCCTCTTCCGTCGCTTCTTCGGCCGCAAGCTCGCCGGCGATCCGCCCTTCGAACAGGACGATGATCCGGTCGGAAAGCTTCAAAATTTCCGTCAGTTCGGAGGATACGAGCAGAATGCCGCTGCCTTCGTCACGCCGCTTCATCAACTCGCCGTGGATGATCTCCATGGCGCCGATGTCGACGCCGCGCGTCGGTTCGGCGGCGATGACCAGCGGCGAGCCGTGCGCCAGCTCGCGCGCCGCGATCAGTTTCTGCAGATTGCCGCCCGACAGCTGCCCCGCCTTCACATCCGGCGATCCCGCCTTGATCTTGAAACCGGCGATCCAGGACTCGGCCAGCTTGCGTATGCGGCCGCGCAGCAGGATACCGGATCGACCGGCGCGCGCCGTATGGCCCATCGCCGCGTTGTCGGCGATGCACTCCTCCTTCGCGCACCCCCACTGATAGCGGTCTTCGGGAATATGGGCGAGCCCCTGCCGGCGGATTTCCCGGACATCGGCGCCGGAGATGTCGCGCCCGCACAGCTTGACCGCTCCGGCGTCAATGCGCCGCAGGCCGGCGATCGCCTGGATCAGTTCGGACTGGCCGTTGCCGGAAATGCCTGCCACACCGACAATTTCGCCCGCCCGGACACTGAACGACACGTTATCGACGAGCGGCTTCGTCTTGCCGCGGCCGGCGCGGATCGTGAGGCCTTCCACCTCGAGCACCGGTTCGCCCGGCTTGGCCGGCCGCTTGTCGAACGGGACGAGCTCGCGCCCGACCATCAGGCGGGACAGCTCCTCGACGTTCGTGTCGGCGGCGCGCACCGTCGCGGTGACGCGGCCGTCGCGCAGCACGGTGATGCGGTCGGCGGCATCCATCACTTCCTGCAGTTTGTGCGTGATCAGGATGAAGCTTTTGCCCTTGCGCGCCAGCTCGCGGATCGCCGCGAGCAGCTCCTTCACTTCCAGCGGCGTCAGCACGGCCGACGGCTCGTCCAGAATGATGATGTCCGCGCCCTGGTACAGCACCTTCAAAATTTCGACCCGCTGCTGGATTCCGACCGGACAATCGGCGACCCGGCGATGCGGATCGACGGGCATGCCGTATTCGGCGGACAGCCGGGCCACCTCTTCGGCCGCCTTCTTCCGGTCGAACAGCATGCCGGAGGCCGGTTCCCGGCCGATGACGATGTTCTCCGCCACGGTGAACGAGGGAAACAGCATGAAGTGCTGGTGCACCATCCCGATCCCCGCGCGGATCGCGTCCTCCGGCGAGCGGAACGACTGCTCCTGTCCGCGGAGCCGGATCGTGCCGGATGTCGGCGTCTCCTCGCCGTAGAGAATGCGCATCAGCGTCGTCTTGCCCGCGCCGTTCTCGCCGACAAGCGCATGCACTTCGCCGGCTTCGAGCGTAAAGTCAACGCCCGCGTTGGCCGTGACGTCGCCGTATATCTTGGTGATCTTCTCCATCTGCAGCAGCATGCCGCTTCCCCTTCCGTCATGCGGTATGTTCCTCAATAACACGTACAGCAGCCGGCTGCGTCCCGGCAGCCGGCTGCTAGCGTATGAAACACCGTATCGTCAGATGCTTTACTGCTGTTCGAGGGGATTGATGACCGTAATCGCGCCCGAAACGATGTCGTCGCGGATCTTCTTCAGCGTCTCGACGTTCTCCTGGCCGAGCGCGTCGCTGAGCGGCGACGGCGACTCCGCCGTGACGAACGTCAGGCCGACGCCGTTCTCCTTAAGGCCGTAGTTGACCGTGCCGAACGTGAAGTTGCCTTGTGCGAAGTCCTTCACCGTCTCGTAGACGACCGTATCGGTTTCTTTCAGTTGGGACAGAATGATGTGCTCCGGATCTTCGACCGTGCGGTCGACGTCCTGGCCGGAAGTCAGGAAGCCCTTCTCTTTCGCCGCTTCGAAGACCCCGTTGTCGCTGACGGCCGACATGCCGGCGATGAAGTCTGCGCCTTGCTCATATTGCAGCAGCGCCAGTTCCTTCGCCTTCGCCGGATCGGTGAAGTTGCCGACATAGTTGACCAGGAATTTCGCGTCCGGATTCGTATGTTTGAGCCCTTGCTCGAAACCGCTCGTATATTTGCTGAGCAGCGGGATGTCCATGGCCACGACCGCGCCGACCGTGTTGGTCTTCGTGACAAGACCGGCGGCAGCACCAAGCAGGTAAGCGGCTTCGTGCTCGCGGAACTCGATGCTGCGGACATTCGGCGCGTCAAACGCCTGGTCGATGATGGCGAACGGCTTGTCCGGATTTTCGGCGGCCACTACCGTCAGCGCATCGACCGCGGTGAAGCTGCTCGTAATGATCAGGTCGTAATTGTCGGCGACGGCGGCGCGCAGATTTTGCTCGAATGCGGCCGGGTCCGTCGATTCGATCGTCTTGACCTCGACGCCGAACTCTTCGGCGGCTTGATTCAGCCCGTCCACCATTTGGGTAAAGAACGCGTTGACGCCGATCTTCTCCGGCAGCACGAGCGCGACGCGTTTCTTCGGACCTTCCGTGTCACCTCCGGCGTTGTCCGCGCCCGCACCTGCATTGGCGTTCTGCGCATTGCTTCCATTGTTTCCTTCGCTGTTTCCGTTATTTCCGCTATTTCCGCCGCCGCAGGCCGCGAGAAGCGAGACGACCAGCACGGCAAGCAGCACCAGTAAGGACGCTCTTTTCACGACAGGTTCTCTCCATTTCAAAATGTTTGTCAGTTTAATCCTAGGGACTGGCTCAGGCTTTGTCAATGGAAAAGCGCGATATTGTCGAAAAATGTCGTCGATTCCGGCACGATTTCCCGCCTCAGTCGCACTCAGCCCGGAAATAAGCGCAACGATTGCCTTTATTCCGTCTTGACAGCCGTTCCAATCCTCTGCTAGGATTAACCCGATTTTACATACTATTTTACTAGGATTTGTCATCCGAATCAACCCGAGGAGGTACCGCCATGTCCATCCGACTTCACCAACTGGTCCGCAGGCTGCTGCCCGCTTCGCTGGCCGCCGTCCTGCTGCTGTCCGTCCCGGCCGTTTCCGCCGCCGGCGGCGTGTCCGCCGTCTCCGGGTCCGGCAGCACCGCCGTCTCCACAGCCGCTCAGGGCCTGGCACAGGAAACCGCCGCAGACTATGCGCTGTTCCTGAAAGACAAGTTCGGCATCGCATTCGGCGACGCCCCCACGAAAGGCGACTTCATCGCCGCGACGGCCGCAGCGCTCCGGCTGGAGACCGGCGAAGACGCCGAAACCGCCGACGGAGCCGAAGCTGCCGCAGCCGCCGATGACGCCGTCTTCGACGACGTTCCGGCTTCCAGCGTCTACTATGCGGCGGCCGCCGCGCTGTACAGGGAAGGCATCATCTCCGGCGGCACGGTGAACCCGCAGGCGCCGCTGACGGCGATCAACGCCGCGCAGATCGCGGTCAAGGCGGCCGGCCTGAAGGAACTGGCCTACACCTACCCCGCGGACAAGGCGGATCGGACGCTGGCGCCGTTCAACCTGAGCGCCGCGCTGCTGGGGCTGCAGGGCGCGCAGGAACTCGCCGCCGCCATCGACACCGGCCTCGTGCCGGCGGACCATTACGACCTGATCCGCGAGCGCGGAACGGCGACCGCCGAGTATGCCGCCGTCCTGCTGGGCAAGACGCTCGAGAGCCGCGGCGCGTACAAACGGTACATCGGCTGGGTGAGCGACGACAACATCCTGAACGAACTGCTGAACGCATATCAGGCGAGCGTCATCGTCAAGGCTCCGGAACTTCAAGCCATCGGCGACCGGGCGCTCGAGGAGAACCTCGTCACCGGCTACACGATCCGCGACTCGCGGTACGAGAGCAACTTCATCGACGAGCTGACGATTACGTATGCCCATTCCGACATCCGGCACGCGCTGCAGCTCATCGCCCTGCTGCGCAGCGAAGGCATCGACGCCAAGGTGCAGTACGAGCCGCGCACGTCCGCCTTCGTCTACCTGAAAGAATGGGGCGATCCCGGCGAATCCGAGTACTACGAAGTCCGGCAGATCGACAACGGCAACTACATCGAATACGCCAAGGAATACGAACTGATCTTCGAATTCCGCAATACCGCGGACCGCGACCGGTTCGACGCCATCATCCTGGCGTACGCGAAGAAGAACGAAGACGATCAGCCGGGATTGATTTACGGCTCGTGGTGGCAGCCGCTGTACTATTCGAATGTCCGACCGGCGGGCGACTACAGGCTGATTGCCAACAACAAGCTGTCCGACGGGCGGTACTACCTGGAGTCGTTCTCGCTCATTGACCAGGCCGATGACATCGCCGAGGCTTACAGCACCGACGATCCGGACATCACGTACTCGACCTACACGTTCTGGGTCAACGCGGCGTTCTACCGGTACCTGAACGGCGAATCGAAATAACGGCCACGATGAAAGGCCGTCTCCCCGCGAGACGGCCTTCATTTTCCGGTTGTTTCGGCTTATCCAGAAACAGGATGATGAACGGACTCGTTCAACGCATCATCCCGTTCTTTTGTGCTTCAATTGTTCTGGACCATCTGAATCAGGTTGCCGCAGGTGTCGTCGAAGACGGCCACCGTCACATTGCCCATGGTCGTCGGCGCCATCGTAAACGTCAAGCCCGCTTCGACCAGCCGCTGATACTCCGCTTGGATGTCATCCACCCCGAACATCGTCGCCGGAATGCCGTCGGCGAAGATCTTCTTCTGATACGACTTTGCTGCGGGATGCTCGTTCGGTTCCAGCAGCAGCTCGACGCCGTCCGGCTGCTCGGGCGACACCAGCGTGATCCACCGGTGCTTGCCCATCGGGACGTCATGCTTCTTGACGAAGCCGAGTTTCCCGGTGTAGAACTCCAGGGCCCGCTCCTGATCCTCGACGAAAATGCTGGTCACCACGATCTTCATCCCAATTCCTCCATGTCCAAAATACCGCGTCAGTCGAGCCAGCCCTTGAGCAGGTCCCTGAGCGGCTCCCGGTTGAACCGGATCATGCGATACTTTCCTCTTCGGACGGATTGCACGAGCCCCGCTTCCTCCAGCACGGCGAGATGCTTCGCGATGCCCTGCCGCGTGATGGACAGATTGTGCTTCATGATGAGCCGCGTCGTCAGCTCGAACAGCGTCATTTCGCTTCGCTCGGCCAGCTCATCCAGGATGATCCGCCGGGTCGGATCGCCCAGCGCTTTGAAGACGGCGTCCCTGTTGTCCTTTATCATACCCGCATTATATGCAACTTATTAGTTGCATGTCAAGCCTAACAAGCAGCCGACGGATGGGCCCGACATCACTCCCGCATGCCGATGCGGAAGGCAGCAGACCGTAACGAAACGGAGAAACGTTATATGCCCAAAAAAACAGCCTGCCCGCAATCTCTAACACGTTCGGGGCGGCGTTTCGGACGGAAATCCATATCATAACGTGTCTCTGTTTCGTTAGTATTCGCCATGATCGCATTTCGCCGAAATAACGTTGCTGAGTTTCGTTACGGCCGCCAGCATCCGATTGGAATCCGCCGCTTACAGCCGTCAGAGATCATGACCGCCGTTCGGGATCAAAATACCGCTGCCGCATCGCCTCGTACATCAGCACCGCCCCCGCCATCGCCACGTTGAGCGACTCCGCCTGCCCGCGTATCGGGATGAGCACATGCGCGTCCACGAGCGCGGAGACGGCCGGGGAGAGCCCGTTCGACTCGTTGCCGAGCAGGAGCCAGCAGGCGGGCCGCCAGTCGAACGCGTAGCACGACTGGCGCGCGTCGAGGCTGGCGCCGACGAGCCGGGCGCCGCGCCGCTTCGCTTCCGGCAGCAGCTCGGCCAGATCGCCTTCCACCACCGGCAGATGGAACAACGAGCCCATCGTCGAGCGGACCGTCTTCGGATTGTACGGATCGACCGACCCGCGGCCGAGCACGACGGCGTCGGCGCCGACCGCGTCGGCGGCGCGGATCAGCGTGCCCGCGTTGCCCGGGTCGCGCACGCCGTCGAGGGCGACGACGAAGCCGCCTTCCCTAAGCAGCGCGTCATGTCCATATCGCGGCTTCGTGACGACGGCGAACACCGGCGGCGGCGTGTCCGTGCCGGTGCACTTCGCCATGACGGACGCCGGGAGCGCGTAAACCGGCGTCCGCTCCGGCAGGCGCGCGCCCGCCAGTTCCTCCGGCCAGCCGCGTTCGTCGTCGACGGCGATCGCCTCGATCGAGACGAGCCCCTCCGCCTTGAGCGCCTCCTGCAGCAGATGGACGCCTTCGATAAGAAACGTGCCGGTGCGGTCGCGGTGTTTTTTCTCGAGGAGGGACGCCCATGCTTTCACCTTCGGATTCTGCGCCGACGTGATCGGGATCAGGTTGATGTCCGCCATGCCGCTCCTCTCACTTCCCGTTGTCCGCATAGTGCCGCTCGAGCCGCGCCAGATCGCCGTTCTTCCCGACGATGACGAGGATGTCGCCCTCGCGGATCGAATCTTCCGCGTTCGGCGCAATGTTCATCCGTCCCCCGGTCTTGATCGCCATGACGTTGCATCGGAACCGGGCGCGGATGTCGAGCTGCTTCAGATTTTTGCCGACCATGACCGGAGGGGCCTCCAGCTCCACAATGCTGTAATCGTCCGACAACTCGATGAAATCGAGCAGGTTCGGCAAAATCAGGTTGTGGGCGACGCGCTGCCCCATGTCCCGCTCGGGGAAAATCACCTTGTCCGCGCCGATCTTGCTCAGCACCTTGCCGTGCAGCTCATTCTGCGCCTTCGCGATGATGTACGGGACGCCGAGCTCCTTCAGAATGATCGTTGTCAGGATGCTCGCCTGGATGTCCTGTCCGATCGCGACGACGACGACATCGAAATTGCGGAGGCCGAGCGCACGCAGCGCCTCCTCGTCGGTCGAGTCGGCCGCCACCGCGTGGGTGACCTTGTTCACCACGTCCTGGATGCGCGCGCCGCTGACGTCAATCGCGAGCACCTCGTAGCCGAGCCGCGCAAGCGACTGGGCGACGCTGGTGCCGAAACGGCCCATGCCGATGACCGCGAACTGTTTTTTCGCCGCCTTGGCCATATCGAAATAAGCTCCTTCCTTCCGGCAGTTGTCACACCTAAGCAATATGTCCCATTATAGCACAGCGCATGGGCGGCGTGAGGATGAACAGGCCCCGCGCCGGGCATAGTAATGGGGAACTTCTCGCTCTCGGGGGGATTACGCGTGAACACGCTCAATCTGCGTCAGGCGATCATCCAGCGGGTGCATGACAAATCGTCCGAAGATCTGCTCGACATCATCGACAGCTCGGTCGGGGCGGATGAACGGACGCTGCCGGGTCTCGGCGTGCTTTTTGAGCTGATCTGGCAGGATACCTCTCCGGACGGCCGCCAGCAAATGGTGGAAACGCTGCACAATCATCTGGCTGCCATTCCCGCGCCGCTGCAAACAACCTCACCGCAAAACCGCACCCGCAAAACGTAAAAAAGCGGGAAGCCTTGAGCATCCGCTTCCCGCCTTGACCGTTCAGCCTTTCATCGCACCCAGCGCTTTCGCCGCAATGTCTTTCCGATAGTGCATGCCCTCAAACCGGATCAGACTGCATGCTTCATACGCCCGGTTCCGCGCTTCTTCGATGTCCCGGCCCCGGCCGACGACGCCGAGCACCCGGCCGCCGGACGTCACAATGCCGCCGTCCTGAAGCGCCGTTCCCGCGTGGAAGACAAGCGCGCCGGCCGCTTCCGCCCGGTCGATGCCTTCGATCGGCCGCCCTTTCGGGTAGGAGCTCGGGTACCCTTCCGATGCCAGAATGACGCAGACAGCCGCCTCGTCGCTCCACTCGATCGCGATCTGATCGAGTTTTCCGTCCATCGCCGCGAGGATGATGTCCAGCAGGTCGGTCTTGAGCCGCGGCAGCACGACCTGCGTCTCGGGGTCGCCCATCCGGGCGTTGAACTCGATCACCTTCGGTCCGTCCTTCGTCACCATCAGCCCGGCAAAAAGCACCCCGCGGAACGGCCGACCTTCCTTCACCATCGCAGCCGCCGTCGGTTTGATGATGCGTTCGACCGCTTCGTCCATGATGGCCGGATCGATATGCGGCAGCGGCGTGTACGTGCCCATGCCGCCCGTGTTCGGCCCCTTGTCGCCGTCGAACACCGGCTTGTGGTCCTGCGCCGGCACCATCGGCCGCACCGCCAACCCGTCGACGAACGACAGGATCGACATCTCCTGCCCCTCGAGGAACTCCTCGATGACCACCTTCGTGCCGGATGCGCCGAATACCTTGTCGATCATCATGCCGCGCAAGGCCGCTTCCGCTTCTTCCATCGTGCGCGCGACCGTGACGCCTTTGCCGGCGGCGAGGCCGTCCGCCTTCACGACGATCGGCGGCTGCTGCTGCCGCAGATACGCCAGCGCCGTCTCGTAATCGTCGAACGTCTCGTACCGTGCGGTCGGGATGTTGTATTTTCGCAGCAGGCTTTTCATGAAAATCTTGCTGCCCTCGATCTCCGCCGCCGCCTTGTTCGGACCGAACGCCGGGATGCCCGCAGCCTCGAACGCGTCGACGATGCCCGCCGCCAGCGGGTCGTCCGGGCCGACGACGACGAGGTCGATCGCCCGCTCCTTCGCGAATTGGACGAGCTTGTCGAAATCCATGACGCCAATCGACACGCATTCGGCGATTTTGGCGATGCCCGCGTTGCCCGGCGCGCAGTAGAGCTTCGACACCTTGCTGCTCCCCGCCAGCGACCAGACGATGGCGTGCTCGCGCCCGCCGCCGCCGATGACCAGAATGTTCACCGCGTGAGCCTCCTTATGCCTTGTTCCGGATCGTGATCACCGCTTCGCCGCCGTCAATCGGAATCGTCTTCACGAGCAGCGAGATGCGGTTCTCTTCGTCGAGCCGCTGCCAGTAGTAGTCAAGGGTTTGATTGGCGTCGTCGAACAGCGGCACGAGCTTCGGCTCGCCTTCGAAGGACGGCAGCGGATTGCCGTCGCCCTGATACGTGTGGATGAGATGGCCGAAGCCCGCGAGCGGCTGCTCGTACGTGAAGAAATGCCGCTGCGCGAGCGCCTCGCTGCCGCGGTTTGACTTCAGAATCGCCAGCTTGTAGGCGGCGGATTTGTCGCCCGGCTGGACGATGCCGGAAATGCGCGGCGTGAAGTTCGGCGCGTCCGGCTCGAACGTGCGCGTGCGGAGCGCGTCTTCGAACGTGCCGCCGCTTGCGATGGCGTCCGCAATCGTGTCGGTCTGGTCGCCGTTCGTCACGATGTGGGCACCGCCGGATTGCCTTACCGGGTAGTAAATGATGAGCGAAGGGTCGGTCAGCTTCGCCGGATCGCGCGCCTCGGTGCGGACGCTGCCGTCTTCCTCGAGGACGAAGATCCGGTTGCGGCTGTTCTCGCTCCGCCCCATGATCCAATACACTTGCACCAGCCGGGTGCCGTCCGGCGTCATGCCGATGATGATGCCGCGGCCCGGATAGCGGTTGCTCCTCAGCGCTTCGGCGTTCGCTTCCGCTTCCGCCTTCAGGTTGTCGAGATTGGTGATGGTGGTCATTGTGCCGCTTTCTCCCTTCGTGGCGGAATCAGTGGTGGAACAGCCGGACGCCGGAATACACCATAACCATGCCGTATTCGTTCGCCGCCTTCACGACTTCTTCGTCGCGCAGCGAGCTGCCGGCCTGGATGACGTATTTCACGCCGCTGCGGCTCGCCCGGTCGAGGTTGTCGCGGAACGGCAGGAACGCATCGGAACCGTAGGAAACGTTCTTCAGCCCCTTGAGCCATTCGCGCTTCTCTTCCGGCGTCAGGCGCGGCGGCACTTCTTCGAAGCATTGCTCCCAGCTCTTCTGTTCCACCGGCGTCAGCACGTCCTCAAGCCACAGGTCGATCGCATTGTTCTGCTCGGCGCGGGACAGGCCCGGGCGGAATTTCATGTTCAGCGCGGTCGGATGCTGGCGCAGATACCAGCGGTCCGCCTTGTCGCCGGCGAGGCGCGTGCAGTGGATGCGCGACTGCTGGCCGGCGCCGATGCCGATCGTCTGGCCGTCCAGCGCGTAGCAGATGGAGTTCGACTGCGTATATTTCAGCGTCACGAGGGCGACGAGCAGATCGCGCTTCGCGCTCTCCGGCAGCTCCTTGTTCTCCGTCACGATCGTCTCGAAAACGGAATCGTCGATCACCGCGTCGTTCCGTTCCTGCTGCATCGTCAGGCCGAAGACGGTGCGTGTCTCAATCGGGTCGGGCACGTAGTCGGGATCGATCTCGAGGATGAGGAATTTGCCGCCCTTTTTCTCCTTCAGGATGGCCAGCGCTTCCTCGGTATATCCCGGCGCCACGACGAGGTCGGACACCTCGCGCTTCAGCAGCTTCGCCGTCGGCACATCGACGATGTCGCTCAGCGCGGCCGCGTCGCCGAAAGACGACATCCGGTCCGCGCCGCGCGCCCGCGCGTAGGCAGTCGCGAGCTCCGACAGCTCCATGCCGTCGACGAAATACGCCTTCGCCAGTTCCGGCGTCAGCGGCGAATAGACGGCGGCGCCTGCCGGGCTGACGTGCTTGAACGATGCGGCGGCCGGCAGTCCCGTCGCCTTGCGCAGCTCGCGCACGAGCTGGAACGCGTTCAGTGCGTCGAGCAGGTTGATGAAGCCGGGCTCGCCGTTCAGCACCCGGATCGGCAGCGGCTTGCCGCCGTTCGTCAGCTTCGCCTGCTTCTGGTGCGGGTTCATCCCGTACCGGAGGTTCAGTTCGTAAATTTCGCTCATCGTCCCCATCCTTATCCTTGGGTTTTGCCGGGCGGATCCGTTGCCGCCCCGCGATGCGGATCAGCAGGTGCCCGTTCGTTTGGTTTCGATGCCATGCCCGTCACGGTATCGGCTGTTAACGGCATCCCGTGCCGTTAACGCTTGCCAGCGCGGAGCGGCGCGGTGATTTAACGGCACAAGGTGCCGTTATTGGGCGGCATGAGGCCGTCTTGGCGGCCGATGACGGCAATTAACGGCATCCCGTGCCGTTATTGACGGTCCGCACATGTTGTTGCGGCGAATTAACGGCACGTCGTGCCGTTGCAGGCGGCATTCGACCGCCGGGGCCGCCCTTATCTGCGGCTGCTAACGGAACGCTGTTCCGTTGCAGCCGGCTTTCGACCACCCCGCACGCTCAAGATTCGATCGTCACTTGCCGCCCGTTCAGCCGGATGCGGCCTTCCGCGAACTGCTGCACGACCTGGAGCAGCAGCCGGTGCTCGACCGGGTGGATGCGCGCCGCCAGCGTTTCCTCGGTGTCGCCCGGTTCCACGGCCAGCGCCTCCTGCGCGATGATCGGCCCGGTGTCAAGCCCGCCGTCGACGAAGTGGACGGTTGCGCCGGTCACTTTCACGCCGTATTCGAGCGCCTGTCCGATGCCGTTCAGGCCGGGAAACGCCGGCAGCAGCGACGGGTGGACGTTGATCATCCGCCCGTAGTAGGCGTCCACGAGCACCGGCGTCACGATCCGCATGTAGCCGGCCAGCACGACCAGCTCGACGCCGCGGCGCTTCAGCTCGATCAGAATTTCGCGTTCGCACGCTTCGCGCGACGGATATTCGCGCGGCCGGATCACGTACGTCTCGATGCCGGCCGCTTCCGCCCGCTTGATGACCGGCGCGCTCGGCTTGTCGCAGACGAGCAGCCGGATGTCGGCGTCGATCCGCCCGTCCCGCGCGCCGTCGGCGAGCGCCTGGAAGTTCGAGCCGTTGCCGGACGCGAAGACGGCTACCTTGAGCTTCGCCATTACACGTCAGCTCCCGTGAACGTCACGATGCGGCTGCCCGGCGTCACCGTGCCGATCCGGTACGCTTCGACGCCTTGCTCCGCGAGCGTCCGGACCGCTTCGTCCGCCTGATCCGCGGGCACGACGGCGACCATGCCGATGCCCATGTTGAACGTCGTGAACATGTCGCGGTTCGAGATCTTGCCCCGCTCCTGCAGCAGCTTGAAGATCGGGAGCACCGGCCATGAGCCGTATCCGATCTCGACGTTCACGCCCTCGGGCAGCACGCGCGGGATATTCTCGATGAACCCGCCGCCCGTAATGTGCGCGAGGCCCTTCACTTCCACGCGCTCGATCAACTTGAGCACCGGCTTTACATAGAGCCGCGTCGGCTCGAGCAGCACGTCGCCGAGCCTTGCGCCGCCAAGTTCTGGCAGCATGTCATGCAGCGAAAGGCCGCTGTCTTTGAGCAGCACCTTGCGCACAAGCGAGAAACCGTTGCTGTGCACGCCGCTCGACGCGAGCCCGATGACCGCGTCGCCCGGCTTGATGCTTGCGCCGTCGATGATGCGCTTGCGGTCGACGATGCCGACGGCGAAACCGGCGATGTCGTACTCGTCCTCGCCGTACATGCCCGGCATCTCGGCCGTCTCGCCGCCGATCAGGGCGCAGCCGGACTGCTCGCAGCCGTCGGCGATGCCCTTCACGATCGCCTCGATGCGCTCGGGCACGACCTTGCCGCAGGCGAGGTAGTCGAGGAAGAACAGCGGTTCCGCGCCCTGCACCACGATGTCGTTCACGCACATCGCCACCGCGTCGATGCCGATCGTATCGTGCTTGTCCATCGCGAACGCGAGCATCAGCTTCGTGCCGACGCCGTCCGTGCCGGAGACGAGCACCGGTTCCTCATATTTCTGCAGATCCAGGCCGAACAGCGCGCCGAACCCGCCGAGCCCGGTCAGCACCTCGGGGCGGAATGTCCGCGCCACATGCTTCTTCATTCGCTCGACCGCTTCATTGCCCGCCGCGATGTCGACGCCGGCTTGTTTGTACGCTTCCGACACCAGGGTCACTCCTTCGCAATTGTTGGTCCCGTCCCGGCCTGCACGGGGCTGAACGGGAAGCGGCTCCGCTCCGGATGATGGACGCCTGGGCGGTATGGGTCCCTCCCGTCGCACCGTCCGGACCGGAGCAATGTAGAGTAAAGGGCTGGGGGACCAGCCCCTCCTCATCAAACCGTACAAGCGGTTTTCCCGCATACGGCTTTCCGACGTTCTTCACCTTGCGCAATACGTACTTCGCCACGTGGTAGCGGACCGCAGTCTGGCATCCCTCAGGATTTCGTGGAAGCGGGATCGTCTCAGCGACCACTTCTTGTACTTCTTCCGGCAGAAGATCATGAGTGTTCAGGTAGATATTGGCCAACAGCGGCGAAATGACACCGCCCTGCGGGCTCCCGATGTCGGATTCATGAAACTGATCATCTTTCATGACCCCCACTTTCAGCCACCCGCGAATCAGTTTGAGCATCTTTCGGTCTGACACCCGCATCTCCACAAGTTTCATCAGCTTCTCATGCGAGATGTTGTCGAAGTACCCCTTGATGTCGACGTCCACCACCCAGTACACCTGACCATTGTTCACGGCGCTTCCTTTGTTGGCCTTTACCTGATTCCACGCGCTGCGATGCCTGGCTTGGCCAGGCGCACAAGCGAAAGATCCACGCTTATTCTTCCATATTTTCAATTCTCACCCGAAATAGAGGAAATTTCTTCGTCTATTCCGGCAAATTCACCCGTTCACAGCCGTTCACAGGCAATTAGTGGAAATATTTTCGCCTATCTCCGGCAACTCCGCCTATTCGGATGAAATAGAAGCAAACTTTTCTCTTATTCACAACGATCGTTCGACCGCTCAGCAACTGCACGTCCGCGAAGGCTTCGCGAACTCGATCGGCGTCGGATAGTCGTTGTCGAAGCACGCCATGCACATACCGCCGTTGATCCTGAGCGCCGCCTCGAACTCGGCCGGGGTCAAACCCGCCGCTTCCAGTCCCTCCAGCAGCGACGGATTCAACCCCCGGCCGCCAGCCGCGGCCGAACCGGCTCCGCCGGCGACGTCGCCAACACCGCCGGCCCCGACACTGCCGCTCGCGCCAATTCCTGCACCCGCGCCGACAGGAACGGCGGCTCCCGCCCCGATGCGGCCCACGACCGCCTCGATGAATCCTTCCTTCGAGAGGAACTGCAACGAGTCCGCGTTGATCGCCTTGCGGATCTCCTCCACCGACATCTGGGCTGCGATCAGGTCCTTGCGATCCGGCGTATCGATGCCGTAGAAACACGGGTTCGCGAACGGCGGCGACGTGATGCGCACGTGCACTTCCGTAGCGCCCGCCTCGCGCAGCAGGTTCACGATCCGCCGCGACGTCGTCCCCCGCACGATCGAGTCGTCGATCATGACGACGCGCTTGCCTTCGACGACCCGGCGCACGGCCGACAGCTTCATCTTGACGCCGCGCTCGCGCAGCTCCTGCGACGGCTGGATGAACGTCCGGCCGGTGTACTTGTTCTTGATCAGCCCGAGCTCGTACGGAATGCCCGTCTGCTCCGCGTAGCCGATCGCCGCCGAGATGCTCGAGTCCGGCACGCCCGTGACGACGTCGGCGTCGACGAACGATTCGAGCGCCAGCCGGCTACCCATCCGCTTGCGGGCCGCGTGCAGGTTGATCCCCGCCACATCCGAGTCCGGCCGGGCGAAATAGATGTACTCCATCGCGCACACCGCCCGCCGTTTCAGCGGCGCGAACCGCTCGACGCGGATGTCCTTCCCTTCGCCGAGGATGAACATCTCGCCCGGATAGATGTCGCGCACGAACTCGGCGCCGACCGTCTCGAGGGCGCATGTCTCCGAGGCGAACACGTATCCGTCGCCGAGCCGGCCCATGCAGAGCGGCCGCAGACCGTTCGGGTCGGATGCGGCGATCAGGCGGTCGTTCGTCAGGATGAGGAACGCAAATCCGCCGACGACCCGCTGCAGCGCCGCCTTCACCGCGCTGACGAAGTCGAGCGGCGAGCGCGCGATCAGGTGCGCGATCACTTCCGTGTCGCTCGTCGTCTGGAAGATCGACCCGGCCGCCTCGAGCTCCAGCCGGATCTCCGGCGCGTTCACGAGGTTGCCGTTCGTCGCGACCGCGAGATCCCCGTCCCGGTACTTGAACACGAGCGGCTGCGCGTTCGCAAGCGCACTGCTGCCCGACGTCGAGTAGCGGACGTGGCCGATCGCCCGGTCACCGCGCAGCCCGTCGAGCGCCTCCTTCGTGAATACTTCCTTCACGAGGCCCATCCCGCGATGCGCGGCGAACGATTCAAACGGCCGCGCCGAGTCGACGGTGCAGATGCCGCAGCTCTCCTCGCCGCGGTGCTGCAGCGCGTGCAGACCGTAATAGGTCAGCGCGGCGGCGTCCGGGATGCCGAACACCCCGAACACGCCGCATTCTTCACGCACCTTGTCGAACAGATCGTCCCGCCCGATCCCCTCGTTGTAATAACCGCCTTCGGCCCAGGATCGGGTAAGTCCTTTCAGTTCTTCAGCAGACATGGGATCGCTTCCTTCCAGACCTTCTGCAGCTCCGAGACCGGAGCCGCGATGCCGTCCCGTCCGTTCACCTTCACGATCAGATCGGAACCGCCGACCTTGCCGAGAACCGAATAAGCCACGCCCCGCTCCGCCAGCAGTCCAACAAGCGCATCCGCCTTCTCCGGCCGCGCCGAAAGCAGAATCCGCGACTGCGACTCGCTGAACAGCGCGACATCCGGACGGAGCGACGTCGACACGTCCACGACCGCGCCCAGGCCGCGGCCGAAGCACGATTCGGCCAGCGCGACGGCGAGCCCGCCTTCGGACAGGTCGTGGGCCGACGCGACGAGCCCTTTCCGGATCGCCTCCAGCACGGCGCCCTGCACCCGCGCTTCGACCTCGAGATCGATTTGCGGCGGACGGCCTTCCGTCTTGCCGAGCACCGCGTACTGCAGCTCGGAGCCGCCGAGCTCGGCCAAAGTCTCGCCGACGAGCACGATCACGTCGCCCTCTGCCTTGAACTCCTGCGTCGTAATATGATCCAGATCGCGAACCAACCCGACCATGCCGACGACCGGCGTCGGATAGATCGCGCCCTTCTCGTTCTCGTTGTACAGCGACACGTTGCCGCCGATGACCGGCGTACCCAGCACGCGGCACGCTTCCGCCATGCCGTCCGTCGCCTTCTCGAGCTGCCAGAACACCTCCGGCTTCTCCGGGCTGCCGAAGTTCAGGTTGTCCGTGATCGCGAGCGGCTCCGCGCCCGAGCAGACGACGTTCCGCGCCGCTTCCGCGACCGCGATCTTCCCGCCGACTTCCGGATCGAGGTAGACGTACCGGCCGTTGCCGTCCGTCGTCATCGCGAGCGCCTTGCGCGTGCCGGGCACCTGGACGACCGCCGCGTCGGAACCCGGCCGCACGACCGTGCTCGTCCGCACCATGTAGTCGTATTGGTTGTACACCCATTCCTTGCTTGCGACCGTCGGCGAGGCTAGCACCTTCTTCAATGCGCCCGTGAGATCCCGAATCTCCTCGAACGCCGTCGTGTCCACGTTCGCGAACGCGCGGTAATATTCCGGCTCCTCCGACCGCTGATGGTACACCGGGCAGTCGTCCACCAAAGCCTTCACCGGCATGTCGGCGACGATTTCGCCCTTGTGGAACAGCCGCAGCCGGCCGTCGTCCGTCACCTTGCCGACCTTCGCGCAGATGACGCCCCACCGTTCGAAAATTTCCCGCGCCTTCGCCTCATGCTGCGGTTCGATGACAAAAAGCATCCGCTCCTGCGACTCCGACAGCATCATTTCGTACGGCGTCATGCCTTCCTCGCGCTGCGGCACCTCGTCCAGATATAACTCGAGGCCGTTGCCCGCCTTCGCCGCCATTTCCGCGCTCGAGCAGGTCAGCCCGGCGGCGCCCATGTCCTGGATGCCGAGCACGATGCCGGACTCGATCAGCTCCAGGCACGCCTCCATGACGAGCTTCTCCATGAACGGGTCGCCGACCTGCACGGCCGTGCGCTTCTCTTCCGATTCCTCGGTCAGCTCGACGGATGCGAACGTCGCGCCGTGGATGCCATCGCGGCCGGTCGCCGGCCCGACATAGAACACCGGGTTGCCGACGCCCTTCGCGACGCCGCGCTGGATCTTGTCGTGGTCGATCAGGCCGACGCACATCGCGTTGACGAGCGGGTTGCCCTCGTAGCTCTCGTCGAACATCACTTCGCCGGCGACCGTCGGAATGCCGATGCAGTTGCCGTACCCCGCAATGCCCGCCACCACATTTTCAAACAAATACTTCACACGCGGGTTGTCTAATCGACCGAAGCGGAGCGAGTTCAGCAGCGCCACCGGCCTTGCGCCCATCGAGAAAATGTCGCGGATGATGCCGCCGACTCCCGTCGCCGCCCCCTGGTACGGTTCGACCGCGGACGGGTGGTTATGGGATTCGATTTTGAACACGACCGCCTGGTTGTCGCCGATGTCCACGATGCCCGCGCCTTCGCCCGGACCCATCAGGACGCGCGGCCCCGAAACCGGGAACTTCTTCAGCACCGGCTTCGAGTTCTTGTACGCGCAGTGTTCGGACCACATGACGCTGAACACGCCGATCTCGGTGTAGTTCGGCTTGCGGCCGAGGAACTTGCAGATCAGGTCGTACTCGTAGTCGCTGACGCCGAACTCCCGGTAAATTTTATACTCCGCGATCTGTTCCGCCGTCGGTTCCTTAGCCGTTAACTGTTGCGCCATGCCGCTCCCTCCATGCGCTGAGTACTGATGTGAACATCCGCTTGCCGTCCGACGAGCCGAGCAGCTCGCTTACCGCCCGCTCCGGATGCGGCATCATGCCGACGACGTTGCGGCCTTCGTTGCAAATGCCGGCGATGTCGCTTACCGAACCGTTCGGGTTCTCGCCCGCCTTGTAGCGGAACACGACCTGGCCGTTCGCTTCGAGCTTCGCCAGCGTCTCTTCGTCGCAATAGTAGTTCCCTTCGCCGTGGGCGATCGGGATGTTGACGATCTCGCCCTTCGCATAATCCCGCGTGAACGGCGTCTCGTTGTTCACCACTTCGAGCAGCGCCGGATGGCAGCGGAACTTCAAGTCCCGGTTCCGGAGCAGCACGCCCGGCAGGAGACCCGCTTCGGTCAGGATCTGGAATCCGTTGCAGATGCCCAGCACGTACTTGCCTTCCTCCGCTGCCTTGCGCACCTCGTTCATGACCGGTGCGAAACGGGCGATCGCGCCGCAGCGCAGATAATCGCCGTAGGAGAAGCCGCCGGGCACGATGATCGCGTCGTAGGCGGACAGATCCGTCGCCGTGTGCCAGACGTAGTCGACCGGCTGGCCGATCGTCTCCTCAACCGCCTTGTAGCAGTCGATGTCGCAGTTGGAGCCCGGAAAAACGATGACCGCGAACCGCATCCGCTCAGCCCTCCAGTTCGAATCGGTAGTCTTCGACGACCGTGTTCGCCAGGAGCTTCTCGCACATCGCCTTCACGCGCGCCTCCGCCTCGCTCCGGTCATTCGTGTCGAGCGTCAGCTCCATGTATTTGCCGATCCGCACCTTGCCGACCTCCTTGAATCCGAGGGAATGCAGCGCACCCTGTACGGCCGCTCCCTGCGGGTCCAGAACGTTCTCCTTGATCGTGACGTACACCGTGGCTTTCATCGCGTTTCTCCGCCTCCTGTGATCGATTCCGCCGGGTTCTCGCCGGTCAGCCGTTCGCAAATGTCCAGATACCGCCGCGTCGTCTCCTCGACGACGTGCGCCGGCAGCGGATCGGGCTTGCTGTTCTTGTCCCAGCCGCTGCCCGCCAGATACGTCCGCACCGGCTCCTTGTCCATGCTGTCGATCTCGATGCCCAATGCCCAGCGGTCCTTCGCCCAGAAGCGCGACGCATCCGGGGTGAAAATCTCGTCGATCAGCACCACCCGGCCGTCCACCAGACCGAACTCGAACTTGCAGTCCGCCAGGATGATGCCCCGCTCCTCGCAATACCGGGAAGCGAAATCGTACAGCTTCAGGCTGCGCTCCCGCAGCTCTTCGGCCAGCCCGGTCCCGATGCGCCTTGCCATCTCGTCGAACGGGATGTCCTCGTCGTGGCCGACGTCGTTCTTCGCCGCCGGCGTGAAGATCGGCTCCGGCAGCCGCTCGTTCTTGCGCAGGCCGGGCGGCAGCGGAATGCCGTTCACCGCCTGCGTCTTCTGGTACTGCCGCCAGCCGCCGCCGGTGATGTAGCCGCGCACGACGCACTCGATGTCGATCCGCTGCGCTTTTTTGGTCACCATGATGCGGCCTTCAAGCTGCTCCGGATCCTTCGCGACGCCGCCGAGCTTCGCCACGTCGGTGTGGACGACGTGATTGGGCTGGATCGCGGACGTCTGCTCAAACCAGAAGGCGCTGAGCGTATTCAGGACGATCCCCTTGTACGGCACGGGCGGCTCGAGCACGTAGTCGAACGCGGAAATCCGGTCGGTGACGACGATCAGGTAATGCTCCCCGAGATCGTACAGTTCGCGGACCTTGCCCTTGTACACGAGCGGAGCGTCGATCAGATCCACGGCCGTGGATAAAGGTTGCCGGTTCATGACGCGCCTCAAGCCTCCTGTCCGGTCAAGCCGAGTCTTTCAAAAATCGTGTCCACATGCTTCAGATGCCACGACGGGTTGAAGCAATCGTCGATCTCTTCCCGGGACAGCACGCTCGTGATCTCGGGCGTCTCGAGGATGATGTCGCGGAAATGCCGCTGCGTCTCCCACGCCTGCATCGCGCGCGGCTGCACCGTGTCGTAGGCCTGCTCGCGGCTGAAGCCCTTGTCGATCAGCTTCGTCATGACGCGGCCGGAGAACGGCACGCCGTAGGTGCGCTCCATGTTGCGCTTCATGTTTTCCGGGAACACGGTGAGGTTTTTGATAATGTTCCCCAGACGGTTCAACATATAGTTGATCAGCATCGTCGCGTCCGGCAGGATGACGCGCTCGACCGAAGAATGGCTGATGTCGCGCTCGTGCCAGAGCGGCACGTTCTCGTAGGCCGAGAGCATATGGCCGCGGATGACGCGCGCAAGGCCCGAAATGTTCTCGCAGCCGATCGGGTTGCGCTTGTGCGGCATCGCGGACGAGCCTTTCTGCCCTTTCGCGAACGGCTCCTCGACTTCGCGGAACTCGCTCTTCTGCAGCGCGCGGATCTCGGTCGCGAACTTGTCCAGGGACGTCGCGATGAGCGCCAGCGTCGCCATGTACTCCGCGTGCCGGTCGCGCTGCAGCGTCTGGGTCGAGATCGGCGCCGGCTTCGTGCCCAGCTTCGAGCAGACATATTGCTCGACGAACGGATCGATGTTGGCGTAGGTGCCGACCGCACCGGAAATTTTGCCGTATTCGACGCCGTCCGCCGCATGGTTGAACCGCTCGAGATTACGCTTCATTTCCTCGTGCCAGAGCGCCATTTTCAGGCCGAACGTCGTCGGTTCCGCGTGCACGCCGTGGGTGCGCCCCATCATGACCGTGTACTTGTGGCGGAGCGCCTGCTCCCTTAAGGTAGCGATGAAGTTCTCGATGTCGCGCCGGATGATCGCGTTTGCCTGTTTCAGCAGGTAGCCGAGCGCCGTGTCGACGACGTCGGTCGACGTCAGGCCGTAGTGCACCCATTTGCGCTCGGGGCCGAGCGTCTCGGACACTGCGCGGGTGAAAGCGATGACGTCGTGGCGCGTCTCCTGCTCGATCTCATAAATCCGATTGATGTCGAAGCCTGCATTGCGGCGCAGCGCCTGGGCGTCTTCCTTCGGGATGATGCCGAGCTCGGCCCACGCTTCGCAGGCGAGCAGCTCGACTTCGAGCCAGGCGCGGAATTTGTTCTCCTCGGTCCAGATGGCCCGCATCTCCGGTCTGCTGTAACGGTCCAGCATTGTTCTCGTTCACACCTTCCAGATATTCGTCTCGTCGATCCACGCGAGCGCGTCTTCCACCGAGGAGGCGAGGACGTTCACGTGGCCCATCTTGCGCTTGGGTGCGGCTTCGCGCTTGCCGTACAGATGGAGGGACGGTTTGACATTCCGTTTCGCCGCCGCTTCGTCGGGCTGCGAGAGCCGGGCGACGACCGGCTCCAGATGCTTGCCGAGCACGTTCACCATGACGACCGGCGTGAGAAGGCCGGGATCGCCAAGTGGCAGATTGCAGATCGCCCGGACGTGCTGCTCGAACTGCGACGTGCGGCAGGCGTCCATCGTGTAGTGGCCGCTGTTGTGCGGCCGGGGCGCCAGCTCGTTCACGTACAGGCCGTGCTCGGCCGACCAGAACATCTCGACGGCGATCAGACCGATGACGTTCAGGCCTTCGGCGATCCGCACCGCCAGCTCCTCCGCTTCCCGCTGCACCGATTGCGGCACACGGGCGGGCACGATCGACAGGTGCAGGATGTTGTCCACGTGGACGTTCTCCGCCGTTGGGAACGTCCGGATCTCGCCCCGCGGGCTGCGGGCCGCGATGACAGACAGCTCCTTGTCGAAACGGATGAACTGTTCGAGCACAAGCTCGGTCTTCGCCTCGCCCAAGGCGCCCCAGGCCGGCTCGATCTCCGCTTCGCCGCGGATGACCCATTGGCCCTTGCCGTCGTAGCCGCCGGTCGCCGTCTTCAGCACGCAGGGGAAGCCGAACCGGGCGGCGACCTCCTGCAGCTCTTGCAGGCTGCGAATCTCCGCGTACGGCGCAACGCGCACGCCCGCCGCTTCGATCGCGCGCTTCTCGCGCAGCCGGTGCTGCGTCGTGTAGAGCAGCTCGCTGCCCTGCGGCACATACGATTCCGCCATCAGCATGGCGGCGACGCGGGCGTCGACGTTCTCGAACTCGTATGTAATGACGTCGGCGCGGCTCGCCAGCTCGCGGGCGGCCTTCACGTCGTCATAGGCGGCGACGATCTGGCCGGCGACCTGGCCGCACGGCGCATCCGGCGTCGGGTCAAGCGCGACGAACCGGTAGCCCATCGCGCTGCCGGCGAGCGCCATCATGCGGCCGAGCTGGCCGCCGCCGAGCACGCCGATCGTCGCGCCCGGCAGAATCGTGCGCGGCTCCGTGCGGACGTTGGAGGTCATCGCGTCACCGCTCATAGCGTCTCACTGCTCTCGAGCACTTCGCGCTCGATCCGCTTCCGCCGCTCCGCGATGCGCTGCTGCAGCTCAGGATCGAAAGCGGCGAGGATTTGCGCCGCGAGCAGGCCGGCATTCGCCGCGCCGCTATTGCCGATCGCGACCGTCGCCACCGGCACGCCGGCCGGCATCTGCACGATCGACAGCAGCGAGTCGAGCCCGTTCAAGTTCGAAGACTTGACGGGCACGCCAATGACCGGCAGGGTCGTCTTCGCGGCGACCATGCCGGGCAGATGCGCGGCGCCTCCCGCGCCGGCGATGATCACTTTCAGGCCGCGCGCCGCCGCCGTCTCGGCGTATTCGAACATCAGATCCGGCGTGCGGTGCGCCGAGACGACCCGCTTCTCGTACGGGACGCCCAGCTCTTCGAGCATGTCGCAAGCAAGCTTCATCGTCTCCCAGTCCGACTTGCTGCCCATGATGACGCCTACCAGTGCCATGAGGTACCTTCTTTCTGCCTTATTGAGCGACTGTTTCTGACAGCCGGCATCCATGATGCCGCCGTCTGTTCATCCCATTTCAGTGTTCCCGACGATACCGCCGGCATGAAAAAATCCGTCGCGTCTCCAGCCAGGAGCTTCTACGTCGACGGACAACGAGCCTGCGGATGCAGCGGGAAGCAAGCCTCGCCGGCAATCGCCGCCCCCTGCGCGCCATGAATCCGCGCGCAGCAGAATCCGGACAAGACAGCACAAGGCTGCCCCGTCCGGGGCAACCCGCTTCACTGTTACCGCTGGCTCGTAGTCCGGGAATTTACGGTTCCCGGGTAGAGACGTCCGGGCCATATCCCCGGACTTATACGAGCATTGATCTATGCAATTTAAAAAATGTTCAGCCTCTTACAGTGTAACAACGACTCCGGCGGATGTCAATCGAAAAGGCGAACATTTAATGTTTCAAATTTACGAACGTTCGGTTTTACGGCGGTCTGCGGTGACACACCGCAAATGCGCGCATTCGCGGTCCGCAAGAGGCCGACATGCGCCTCGCCGCAACGAAACTTGGTTCTTCCGCCGCTTTCAGCCCTTCGCTTCCACCCGCGCTTCCTTCCCAAGCTCCCGCTGGAAAACGCCTCGCCGTTGTGCTACGATCTATGCTGTGCGGCAGCGCAACACAAAAAGCCGGCTTTCTTCAACTCATATTGGAAACGCTTTCGAAACTGGCGGCTTCCCGCAAAGGAGAGACATCTCGTGGACTATCAGAAGATGACGCTGGACGAACTCAAGGACGACCTGATCCGCGTCGCCCGGGGCGGCTACCCCGTCTTCATCGCGGGCGCGCTGTATTGGCTGGCGATGGGAGTCCTCGGCCTCATCATCGAAGGCAAGACGCTCGCCCTGTGCTATCTGCTCGGGGTCGGGAGCATTTTTCCGCTCGGGCTCCTGCTCGGCCGGCTGCTCAAAGCCGACCTGATGTCGCGAAATCCGCTGGGCGCGCTGAGCGGTATCGTCGGCGGCATCCAAGCCTTCTTCCTGCCCTTGTGGATCGTCATTTATATCGAGCATTTCGAGCTGATCCCCTTCGCCATCGGGTTGCTGGCGGGATCGCATTTTCTGCCATACATATGGATCTACAGGAGCAGAACGTACCTGTTCCTCACGCTCTCGATGGCGGCCGCATCGTTCTTCCTGGGCTACATTTTCGATCAACTGGCGTTTTCGGTTCTGCCCTTCGTCCTCACCGCCATCTATCTGGCGACGGCCGCCGGGCTTGCGGCCGAATCCCGCCAAGCCGCGCAACAGCCGTCCTGAGCACGCGAAAGACCCGCGCTCCGCAACGCGCGGGTCTTTCCTATTCGTCCTGCCGTTCCTTCTCGTACAGCACCACGCCGTATTTCTCGATTTCTTCTCGCAGCAGCGGGTTCGCCACCGCGTTCGCATCCACCAGATCGAACGAATACAACTCCACCGCATCGTCCACACGGGAGTGGAAGTCGGCGGGCGGCTTCCCGTTCCAATACGCGGCGAGGTCGATGTCGGAATTGTATTTGTGGGTGCCTTTTGCCCTCGAGCCGAACAGCACCAGCCTCTCAAGTGCCGGGGTATCGCTGCACAAGGCTTGCAGACGGGCGAGGATCCGTTCAGGCATCATCAAAATTCTCCCCTAACCGGTCAACCAGTTCGGCAAGCAAATTCGCGTAGCACGACCGGATGTTGGCATAGATGGCAGCAGCCATTTCTTCATTATAGACTTGACTGGTCAGATTGCGGTCCGTCAACATTGGATACCACGGATCAGGGTCCTGGCCCAGCCACCCCAGTTTGTAAGCCTCCCGGAGCGCTGACTTGGGCGATGCGGTCTCGATCCCTTCATCCCGCAGCCAGGCTTTCAGCGTTTTCCAGGCCGATTCGAAGCAGAATTCAAATCGCTGGATTACGGCATCCCGCTTCAAATCTTCGGGGAGACCTTCCGCCAGAAGCGCTTCTTTCAGCCGATTTACGCCATTTGATAAATGCTCCAGTTTCTTGCCCAATATCCCGTCATGACCGACATGCCCCCTGTGCACCGCTTCGACCTCCTCGCCGTACCGATTCTTCACATCCCCGGCATACGCACTCCGATCACATATCTTCTCTATGGATATTACCACAATATCCCGATTCCATCAGCTTGATACCCGCCTGTCAGCCTGTCACTTCATCCAGAAAACCGGCCAGGATGTCGACGAACGCCTTCGGCTTGTCGTAATGGATGTCATGGCCGGGGGTATCCACCTTCACGAGCCTGCCGTTCGGCAGCAGCTCCACGACGCGCTCGGCGTCCTCGTCCGTCAGCGCCGCGAGCAGCAGATCGCCGTCGTAGTTGGTGTTCGCCTTCACGAACAAGGTCGGACATTCGATCTTCGCCAGCACCGCGGACTGGTTGTAGTCCTCGAACCAGCGGTTGTCGTAGAACGTCTCGCCGAACCTGTGATCATACGGATAGGTCATCGATTCGAACATCCGGTTGATCTGCGGCGGCAGATAGAACAGGTGCACCGGCTTGTCCGGATGCTTCTTGCGGTAGGCGACCGCGTCTTTCGAGAACCGATCCCACAGGAAGTCACCGAACATTTTCCGCCAGTAGCTGTGCTTCAAGGCATACTCGAAATAGTCCTCGATCTCGTTCTGCTGCTTGAAGTTCTCATATTCCATTCGGATTCCCCGTGTCCGTGGCAGTCAACGGCGAACACATGAAACCGTTCGGACCACGCCGGCAGCGTCTTGGCGTAATCTTCCCATGTCATTCCCTGGCCGTGGATCAGGAGCAGCGGCGGATTGCCGTTCGCCGGTCCTTCCCCGTAATTGATCACCGTGCCGTCGTCCAGCGTTACCTGTTTCTCCGTGAAGCCCGCATGGCGCATCGCCTTCAGCGGCTTCTCCATATAGGTCATGTTCGTATAAAAATAAGAGCCGGCGACCAACAGCACCACGGCGAGAATCGCGCCCAGGATGATGAACGTTCTCTTCCTCTTCCTTCTCTTCATGCTCTCATTCCTTCCGTCTACTGTCTCGGTCCGGCTCATCTCATCCCGCGCTTCGATTTCGGGCTCGGGGATTCGGATGTGCGACCTTTCTGTGAACCCCGCCGTTCTGGCTGCAGCGGCTCCTGCCCGGCTGGCTGGGGGGACTGGCCGAACGGTGCGGATACCGGTTGCCGTGAGAGACGACAAAGCCGCCGACCCCCGGCCCATTCATGGCCGGAGATCGGCGGCTGTTGTTTGCCGCGCGATTATTTGCTCATTTCATCCCATGCTTGCTGCAGACGCTCGAACATTTGATCTTTGTTGATTTGTCCGCCGATGTACGCTTGCATGACGTCCGCGAACTTGTTGCTGGACGCTTCGCCGCCCGGGAACTTGAACCAGTTCCAGGTCAGCGTCTTGCCTTCCTGGCTGTAGCGGATGATGTCCGCCGCCAGCTGCCCCAGCACCGATTCGTCCGCCTGGATGTTCGTGAACGCCGGGATGAATTTGAACTCTTCCGTGATGTAGCGCTGGCCGATTTCCGACGTCACCATCCAGTTCAGGAACGCTTTCGCTTCTTCCTTCACCGGCGAGTTCTTGTGGACGACCCAGTTGCTCGGCACGCCGACCGGCAGTTTGTCCATCGCTTCCGCGTCGTTGTTGATCGGCATCGGCAGGAAACCGATGTTGATGTCCGGGTTCGTCTGGGAGATCGCCACCTGCGTCCAGTTGCCCTGCTGGGTCATGGCCGCCTTGCCGATGGCGAATTCGGAAACCTGCGTGTTGTAATCCGTCTGCAGCGGGTTTGGCTGGCCGAATTCCAGCGTCAGATCGAACAGATCCGCCCATTGCTTGAACACTTCGTTGCCCGGAATTTTCTCGGTTCCGTCGTACAGCCCCTGAATGAACGCTTCGGGATCCTTCTGCTGGGCGAACGGGATGTTGATGAAGTGGTTCCCGAGCACCCACCATTCCGCGTAGCCGTTGATGAACGGGGTGATGCCCGCGTCTTTCAGCTTCTGCGCGGCCGCCCGGAGTTCATCCAGCGTCTTCGGTGTTTCGGTAATGCCCGCCTCGGCGAACAGGTCCTTGTTGTAGATGAAGCCATAGCCTTCCAGGTTGACCGGCATGCCGTACAGTCGGCCGTCCTTGGTCATCGGCGGCTTGGCGGCGTCCACCAGGTTCGCGACCCACGGTTCGTCCGTCAGGTCTTCCAGGTGCTCGATCCACAGATCCAGTTCGCTGAAGCCGCCGTTGTTGAAGATGTCCGGTTTGTCGCCGGAGTTGAACTTCGCCTTCAGCGCCGCGCCGTAGTCCGCGCCGCCGCCGACCGTCTCCAGTTCGATGTTGATGTTCGGATGGAGCTTCTCATACTCTTCAATCAGCTTGGCGAGCTGCTCGGCGATCTCGACCTTGAACTGGAACATCTTGATGGTGACTTTCTCGCCCGATCCGCCGCCGCTTGCGCCGCCCGACGATCCGGCGTTGCTTCCCGCGTCCGAGCCGCCTTCGCCGCCGTTGCCGCCGCACGCGGCCACGAGGAGGGAGAGGATCAGCACGAACACCAGCATCGCAAGATTTCTTTTTTTCATGAACCGTTGACCTCCCTGATGATTTGATTTTGCTGCAATCCCATTGTAAAGACAACGACTTCTGGCGCTTAACCGACTATATTGAACAAAAAAGTGGAACTTGTTGTCCTAGCCCTTGACCGCGCCGGCGGAAATGCCGGCGATGATATGCTTCTGCATCAGGAGGAAGAACGCGACCATCGGAGCCACGCCCAGCACCAGCCCCGCGAGGGCGAGGTCCCACTGCTTCGTATATTGGCCGAAGAACGAGTAGGTCTGCAGCGGAATCGTCCGGATGTCCGCGCTATGCAGGACGAGCAGCGGCAGCAGGAAGTCGTTCCAGATCCACAGGCTGTTCAGGATCAGGATCGTGATCGTCATCGGCTTGAGCAGCGGGAACACGATCTTCCAGAACACGCCGTACGGCGTGCAGCCGTCCACAACCGCGGCTTCCTCGATCTCCAGCGGAATCGACTTCATGAATCCGTGGTACAGGAACAGGTTCAGGGATACGCCGAATCCGAAATAGCAGATGATCAGGCCGAACCGGCTGTCCATCAGCCCGACTTCGGAAGCCACCTTCACCAGCGGAATCATGATCGACTGGAACGGGATGACCATGGCGGCGATGAACAGGACGAACAGCACCCGGTTGAACACGGTCGGACGCCGCAGAATCCGATACGCGGCCATCGCGCTGATAATCACCAGCCCGGCGTTGCTCAGCACGGTGATGAGCAGCGAGTTCATGAACGCCCGCGGGAACTTCATGATCTCCCATACCCTCGCGTAGTTGTCCCAGCGGAAGGCTTCGGGCCATCCGGCCGCGTTGCGCATCAGGTCGCCGAAACTTTTCAGCGAGTTGATGACCACGAAATAGAACGGAACGAGGAACAGCAGCGCCAGCAGCAACGCCGCGATTTCCATGGCAAGCAGGCGCGCGTTGTATCTCTGCGTCTGCTCCATCATACCTCAACCTCCTTCCGTTTCGTGTAGATGACCTGCAGTGTCGTCACCGTCGCGACGACGACGAAGAAGATCAGCGACTTGGCCGTGCCCAGACCATACCTGTTATTCTGGAATGCTTCCTTGTAGATATTCAGGGCGACCGACTCCGTCGAACCGAACGGACCGCCCTTCGTCAGGGACAGGTTCAGGTCGAACACTTTGAACGACCAGGACAGCGTGAGGAACAGGCAGACGGTGAACGCGGGCATGACGAGCGGCACGATGATGCTCCTCAGCATCTTCCAGCGGCCCGCCCCGTCGATTTTCGCCGCCTCGATCAGTTCCCGCGGCATGTTCATCATCGCTGCGATGTAAATGACCATCAGGTAGCCGGCCATCTGCCAGACGCTCACGATGACCATGCCCCAGAACGCGGTGGACGCCGTGCCCAGCCAGGGCAGCTTGAAGAAGCCGATCCCGGTCCATTCCCCGATGGCGGCAAACCCTTTCACGAAGATGAACGACCAGATAAACCCGAGCAGCAGCCCGGCAATGACGTTCGGCAGAAAGAAAACGGTGCGAAGCACGTTCCTCGTCTTGAGCGGCTGGGTGAGCAGGAGCGCCAGCGTGAACCCGACCGCGTTGGCGAACACGACGGCGGCCAGCGTGTAGCGCGCGGTGAACCAGAACGCATTGCGGAATTCGCTGTCTTCAAGCAGAATGCGTTTGAAGTTGCTCAGGCCGGTCCACACGACCCGGGTCGTGACGCCGTTCCAGTCCGTCAGGCTGTAGTAGAAGCTCATGAGAAACGGCACGAGCACAATCAGGCTGAAGAACAACAGCGCCGGACCGACAAACACCAGCTGCTGAACGGCATCGGAAATCCGCTTCATTCTGTGCTGCAATTCGATCTCCTCCCTCATCCGGCATTGTGTACAGCAAAGTATAAGGAAGAAGTATGCGCATGAACACGGATTTTCATGATGAAAGAGGTGCAATATTTTGATGTCGAAGCCGTCAATCTTTGCAAGTGGCAAGGCGCATGTCGAATTGTTATACTGAATACGATTTCTGATGGAACGAGAGGGGAGCGGGATGAAAACGTTTTACAGAAGCAGTCTGCGCAACAAGCTGATCGCGTTTCTCCTGGCCTCCATCGTTCTGCCGATCTCGATCTCCATCCTGATCACCTACAACTACACGAAAGAATCCGTGAAGTCCTATTATATCCGGGAAAATACGAACCTGATGCATCAAGGGGCCGTCAACCTGCTGGGCTATCTGGAACGCATCAACGAAGCCTCCCTGCTCACCTACAACAACCTGTCCGATAAATACAGCCTTTATCAGCTCATCCAGAACGGCACCCAGTCGTATCTGGAAGAGCGGGAAATGTACCGGAACCTGCAGTTCATGGCGAACTCCGTCAAGGAAATCGAGCAGATCTACCTCTACTCCGCCATGGAGGACCACTCGTACCGGTACGCCTACAAATTGCTGCGCAGCACCCCGGGGCAGACGTACATCCCGGATCTGGATGAAGAGCGGGACGCGCAGATCGAAGCCGTGCATGCCAGCCATGAGTACGGCATCGAGAAGCCGAAATTTCCGTATCATCTGTCAAAGGAAGTGTTCTCGTTCCACCGCAAGATTCTGAACGCGCCGACCGGCGAAGTGCTCGGCATCATGTCGATCGACATCCGGACCGACATGATCCGGGAGATCAGCAGCATGCTGTACACCCCGGGCAGCGAGGAACTTTACATTCTCGACCGGCAGGGCAACCTGATCTTCGCTTCCGATGCGGATTCGGCGGAAGAAGGCGGGCATGCATGGGTGCAGAGCATCCTGGAGCAGACGGCGGATCGGGGCCATTTTCATTACGAGGACGGGCGGTTCGAAGGCATTCACATCTACGAAAGTCTGTCAGCGCCCTGGCTGGATTGGCTGCTCGTCAAACGGATGCCCTATGAGACGCTGTATCGGGACCCGCGGCAGCTGACGCTGATCAACAGCCTGGCTGTGTCGGTGTTCCTGATCATCGCCGCGACCGCCGCCGTGATCATCTCCTATCGGTTCACGAATCCGATCAAGCAGCTCCTGCGCTACATCAACAAGCTCGAAAGCGGCAATCTGGACGCGGGTCTGGCGATCGACAGGAGCGACGAGATCGGCATTCTGTCCAAGCGTTTTTACCAATTAATGCAGCGGATCAATCAGCTCATCATGCGCGAATACCGGCTGGAGCTCGCCAGCAAGTCGAACCAGCTCAAGGCGCTGCAGGCGCAGATCAACCCGCACTTCATGAACAACGCCCTGCAGTCGATCGGCACGCTGGCGCTGCAGCACGGGGACCGCAAGGTGTACACGCTCATTTCCTCCCTCGGGAAAATGATGCGCTACCATATGCGCGCGGACAACACGAGCGTCCCGCTGTCCGCGGAGCTCGACTATGTGCAGTCGTATCTGGCCTTGCAGCGGCAACGGTTCGATGAGAATCTGCAGTACCGGATCGAAGCGGATGACGCGGCCGGTGCCGTCCAGGTGCCCCGGATGATTTTGCAGCCGATCGTGGAAAATGTGTTCAAGCACGGCATCCAGCCGGCGCTCGGACCCGGGGAAATCACCGTCGTCTGCCGGATGGCGGAGCCTTCCGTCCTCGAAATCCGTGTCGCGGACAACGGCGTCGGCATGGAGGAAGCGGAACGGGAGAAGCTTCAGGCCATCCTGAACCGGACGGAAAGCGTGTTCGAACCGGTGAGCGGAGACGATGGCATCGGGCTCATCAACATTTTGTCCCGGCTTCGGCTTTTCTACAGCGACGAGGTGCGGATGAGACTGGAAAACCGCGCGCCGCACGGGCTCGAGGTCATCATCTCGATTCCGCTCGGCGGGAAGGAGGGCCTGTTCGATGAAAGCACTGATCGTGGATGACGAGAAGCATGTCCGGGACGCCATCCGTCTGCTGGTCGAGTGGGAGCGGTACGGGATCGACGAGGTGTTCGAAGCGCCGGAAGGAGAGTCGGCCGTCCGCATCATCGAAGCCGAGCGGCCCGAAATCATTTTTACCGATATGCGCATGCCCGTGATGAGCGGGGTCGAGCTGCTGGAGTGGATTCACCGGCATCAGCCCCAGGCGAAGACGATCGTCATCAGCGGGCATGACGATTTCGACTTCGTCCGCCACACGGTGAAATACGGCGGCATGGACTACATCCTGAAGCCGATCGACGAGGGCGAACTGAACGAAGCGCTGGCGAAGGCGGTACAGAGCTGGCACAAGGAAAATGAAGCGCGAAAACAAAACCAGATCCGCTCCATCGAGATCAACCGGATCAAGCCGGCCTACTGGGACAAACTGTTCTCGGGCCTGATCGAGGAAGCCGGGAAGTACGAATCGTTCGCGGAGCATTTCGAGCGGGAATTCCGCGTTGCGGCAAAGCCGGAGACGGGCCGGACAGCGGTCATGAGCATCGACACGCTGCCGCGCTTCATCCGCGACAAGTTCGGCTCGCACCTCGACCTTCTGTTCTTCTCGCTGACGAACATCGCGAACGAAGTGCTGCAGCGCGACAGGTCGGGCTACGCGTTCCGCCATTGGAACAGCCCGCATGAGCTGGTCGTCGTCTGCTGGCATTCGCCGGAGACGCTCGAGGACCGCATCCGCGGCATCAACGAGGGCATCCGGTTCGTGCTGGGCGGCAGCCTGGATGCGGGAATCGGCACGATGCAGCCGTTCCCCGGCGGGTTGAAAGACTCGTACCGCGAGGCGCTGGCCGCCCTGCGGCAGCGGAATTTGCTGCAGACGCCCGGGCGCATGCTGCATTACGGCGCGGGCGTGCCGCAGCGTTTCGTGCCGCTGCCGTTCAGCCGGTTCGAGGCTGATTTCCGCTCCGCCCTGCTCAGCGCCCGGGAAGATCAGATCGAATCGGTCACCGACCAGTGGATCGCCGCCATCGAGCCGCTCAGCTCCATTACGGCCGAACAGATGGAGCTGTGGAACCACGAATACACCGTGTTCAAGTCCCGCTGTATCGGCGAGTTTCTGCCGGATGAAGAGTCGGCGACGCCGCTGGTGCCGCAGGATGCGGACAGCCCGATCTTCCCGCTCGACGACAGCGGCAGGCTGTCGCTCCGGCTCCTGCGAGACGAGGTGGCGCGGGATCTGATCCGCCTCTCCGTCATGCTGGCCAAGCTGGCGCAGCGGGAGCGCAACATCATCCGCGACATCGCGGACTACATCGAGCGGCATTACCATGAGGAGATGACGCTGCAGCATATTTCGGAGCGGTTCTACCTGAGCCGGGAATATATTTCGCGGAGATTCAAGCAGGAGTTCGGGGAGAACATTTCCGACTACATCGCGCGGGTCCGCATCGAGAAGGCGAAGCAGCTGCTGCTCAGCCCGAATCTTCGCATCGCGCAGATCGCGGAGATCATCGGGTATCAGGACGAGAAATATTTCAGCAAAGTGTTCAAGAAGATGGTCGGCCAGTCGCCGAACGAATACCGGAAGAAGCACGAGCGCACGGGGGAATGAGGCGGCGCGGCCTCATTCCCCGTTTGTTTTGCGGAAGTTCAGCGTGTAATTGGAGCGAGGCCCGAAAGACTGGACCTCTGTCAATAGATTGGACAGCCAGAATCGAGAAAATTACGCAGCTTGATCGTACATTTGTTCGTATTCAACGGGTGTAAGATACCCAATTGCAGAATGAACGCGTTTGCGATTGTAGAAGA